>NZ_JAVDVI010000003.1:0-283419 GCF_031456785.1 Flavobacterium arsenatis | reverse complement strand
AATTGCTTATAATTTTCTGCCGAAAAAACCTTCTTTAAAATACGAAACAATTAAAACTAACCAATTAGCGGTCTTTTATTAATCGAGTTCAGGTTGAGATTATTTTCGCTGGATGAAAAAAGCGTAAATGTTTACAGTAAAAAATATGCTCGAAAAAGCCCTATTCAAGCAATCGCAAAAACCGCCTACAAAGATTATTTCTATAACATTCCTCAAAAAATTATTGTGACAAATAATTTAGAGATTCCCACAACTTTTTATGAAACTGAATTTTTTGATAAAGTTGTTGAGCAAGAATATAGTAAACTGTTGGGTAAACTTACTGCCGTTGAAATTGAAAATGAAAAAATTACGAAACCGGAACCGTTAACAATAGATGAAAAACAATTGTTCGCAGCTCTTATTGCAATTCAATACTTAAGATTACCCACGGTCATTGATGAATATTGGGAAACATACGAAAAAACAGGAAGCGCAAGTTTAGATATTATCAAATCTTTTATGGTAAATCAACACCCAGATAAGAAAGAATTCATCGACAGCGTGAAACTAGAGCTTGATAAGGATTATAAGCCTGTAGAACATTCTAATTTGTACACAGATGAAAAGCTTATCGCAAACCTTCAAGATTTAATTCTGGATAAAATATGGATTTTCATGTCACCAAAGATAACTTTCACACTTCAGACAATCCAGTAATTGTCAAACCACATGTTCCCAACCAAAAACCTTTTTATCATGGGTTTGGAACATATGGCTCAGAAATAATATTTCCATTAAGCAGTAATGTTTTGTTATCGATGTTTGAAAGAGAGTATTTCCATGAGTTGGAATCCGAACATGAAAGTTACCTTATTATTGATAGCAAAAAAACTCGTGAATATAACTGTTACCAATATTTTTTTTCAGACGAAGAAGTTTATTCCAAAATCAATGATTTCAAAGGGTATGAGATACTGAAGGCCGATAATAAAGGAAAAGATATTTTTCTAAAGCAATCTAAAACGAAAATAAATTAAACTATTCCGGCATATTCGTTGCCTGTAAACAGTAACATCACAAGAAGCGAGTGGAAATCGGACTTTTCAGGTCCTGCCAAAACAATTTCAACTGTAGTCAGGCTGAACTAATTAATAACCTTATTTTTAATAAGAAATGGGTTAAAGAAGAGTCAATGGGTTTAATAACATTACTAAAAATACATAGGCAAATTTGATATTAAATGTTAATAGTGATAAACCCTAAAAGTTGAAAAGGATGTTGAAAAAATTCCAGCTTATCTGTAGCTATTTTTGCTATTAAGATTATCTTAGTGCTATAGTAGTAACAGAAATTTCAAGCCATGTGCACTTTTATCTGATTGCTTTTAATTTTTTTATAGTCCAATGGCAAATTCTTTATATGGCGATACAAGATTAAACGATTCACTTGAACTGGCAAGGAGAAGTAAGAGTATCGTTCCTGAAATAAAGCACTGGTGTTCTCATATAAAAATAGCTTCCGAGTATGGTGGCATGATTGGCCAAATGGGCTTGCCCACAATGAATCATGTTTCTTGCCCACAGGCTAACGGTGGCGGTGCAATGAATTTAGAATGGGTAGCACAGGATTTTATAATTGCCAATTGTCAGGATTGTCAATTTCATGCTGAAGTCTTTCCGAAAAATTTTGGACGCAGAACCTTGGAACTTTACAAGGAATATGTTGATAAATTGAATCAGGATCGCGAAGAAGAACAAAAGATAGTTGATGACGTAAAGACAAAAATTAAAGGGAAAATTTTAGATCGGTTTAAATTCTCAAAGACAACTGAGGTTTCAATCTTAAGATTAGTCGATAAATTAAGTGACAATCAAAATCAGTTCGAAATTGCAAAAAGCATCAAGGAATCAAGTAGATTGAAACCTGCTTTTTTCAATTCACTTTCGTTGGATTACTTGGTGCTTTTTTTTGATAATGAAGATATTTCACCTGACATCGCGGACGCAGTTGTAAACGTTTTACTCGCTGATCCTTCGAAATTATCCGATTTTGGTAAAAGTCGAATTCTTGACTGTTTTGCGAAAGGTCAAAACTTAAATACAATTGTCAGATTAGCACAATATTTAAATCTTACCCAGGAGGAAGAATTAGTGTTTGTGACATTATTGATAAATAACTATTTTAAGGAAAATTTTACAAGCCAGGATGATCCTTTCGAGAATTCTTCACCATTCATAATTAAGCATTTCCAAGACTATAGTTCCCGCCAGCAGGAAAACTTTAAAACAATCGTCCGCAATTCGTTAAAAGACCAAGATTCTGCTGTCAGAAAAAATACATGCCTAATTCTATATCAGTTATATATTCTTGAAAAAGCGATTGCCATTCCTTTTCTGGATAATATGATTCTTGCATACAATATTGAGGAAGACAGTCGTGGCGGCTCAGATTGGACCGTTTGCAGAACTTTAATTAGATTTTGTTACACAGATATAGATTTGGTTTTAAACACTATTTCGGGCAAATTTAATACGCTATCTGCGGGTGCGAAAGTCCAAATTTTAAAATTCTATGATAAATTTTTGGAAACAGACGATCTTCGCGAATCATTCCCAGTCCAAAGCAGTGCATTGATTGATAAGATTATTGGCTTTACAGCTAATAACGAAATAAAAGATGATTTTGAAAACCCGTTCTCGATATTACGTGACCTCACCAGGTCATACCCAACAAAGTTTAATGACAAATTCGAAGTTTTCCTCGGATTTCTGATTACTGCACTTAAAGAAAAAAATACTTTCAATTGGAACAAGGATAATCTGAACTCGAACACCACGACTTTTAATCCACTTATTGGCCTTAATCCCTATGATATTATTGGCTTAGAAACCAAAATTTCTGCAAAACTCAGTAATGTAAAAGATATTTTAGTGAATCTGGTTCAGGAAAACGAAACAGCAAATTTTGGAGAGATTATAAAAATCATCCGAAATCTGGATTCCAAAAAAACTGAAGACGTAGATGTTAAAATTTATTTAATCTCCATAATACGTTCCTCCATAAAATCGAATATTAGCTTAGTACAAATCCTTCCTGATACTTATAATTGGCTACTGGATATGAACGCATTAGCAGTACGTATGGAAGCGCTTAAGCTATTAGCAATTTTACTCGAAAATCATTTTGTTATTATACCGCAAACAATCATTGATTTATTGTTACTATTGATAAAAGACGACAATGTAGTAATTAAGAAGTTCGCAATTGATGCATATGGACAGATTTTGGTTAAAAAACCTTCAACAGTTTCCGAAGAAGTAATTAATTATTTATTGGATCAATACGATAGTCGTTACATCGGCATTAGTCATGCCATGTCCAATCTAACATATCCTTTGTTGAATATGCTATCGGTTGAAATGCATGGTAAGTTATATGGAAAAGTGGTTATGATGCTTGCTTTACATTGTTTGCAAAAAGAAAAGAATCATAATTTTTGCCAAAAACTTTTAAAGCAGGCTATATTTTTAAATAGAAAAGTTAATAGCGAAAACTTTATTCCTTACGAAAAAAACATCGTGACAAATTACTTGCTTCCCGATTGTAGCGATTTAGATTTCTATAAGGCTGAGAATGCAATTAAGCTATTAAAGGACTTGAGAAGAAACAATGATGATTTAAATGATTTATGGCTTGCATCAGCTTTGGGTTTTATTTACAAATATCCACCGCATCGCCACGAAATGGCCATATCAAATTCTTTCCGAAAAGGCTTTTACAGTGAAATGTACTATCTAAGGCGTTCTGATATGGTTAGAGAATCTGAAGCAATAATAGAATATTTAAAAAATCATTTGGATGAAGTAGATTTATATGACTATGATATAATCAATATATTAAACCTTTTTGGCTATTTCAGCCTGCACAGTGAGAATTTAAATCTGTGTAATTATATTATTGAAAATGTTCAGAACGTACCCTCTAAAAAATATTTTTTCCGTGTTGTTAAAGACCACAAACTCTTGTCTGGATTGGCACTGGCTGGAAAAGACAATGTTTTAAACGAATTCCTCTTAAAATCTAAAACTGATGGGAGCATTATTTGAAGCGGACATCATTGATGTTCAAAAACTGCTGCGCCAGAAAATAGGTAAAGTATTTTCTGATTTTAGTATTGGATCTATTCCAAAAATCCAAAGCGAAAGAAATGAAATAGATAAATTGCAGCTTGAATTATTAGCTTTGGCAGGAAGCAGAAAAGAAGAAGCAATTTTTAGAAATGAAAAGTTGCTTGTTGATGCAGTTTTCCTTTTGTGCGAGTGGTGTCAAATGGTATTAAAGGGCAATGCGGGTGCTGAAGCAAAAAGAGTTGCTGCTGGGGTCAACATAAATCTTTTCGAATTTGATGCATTTTCACATCTGGAAATTTTTAATGATGAGATAAAAGACCTCCAGACGCTATTTCATAAAATAAACCACACTAGTTTCAATGATTTAAGAACTATCATAGATAAATTTCTTAAATTACAGCATCCCTCAATCGCGTATTTACATTCTGATAATTTTATTCCAAGGAACTACCGCGAAGATAATGATCAAGTTGAGATAATGCCTGAGACTATTGTAGTGTCGCTGGAATTTTATTTGCATGATACTCCATGGGCCAATCCACAGGTCTTAAAAGCAAAAGAGGTATATGTGATAAAAGGGCTTTTACGATTTAATAAATTCCCTGAAAACTTTAAAACGCTAAAAATCTTAGCGGCAACAACCTCATCTGATATATTTGAATTAAATATAAACGATATCATACTTGATGAAAGACTGGATTATAATGTAGAAGGAACACTATTATTCAAATACAGCCAAAGCAATTTTGAAGACAATTTGTCTATTAAACTTGTTCCTTATCTGTTGGGATTGGAAAAGGAAGAATTGCAGCCTGTGATAATTGGCTATGACGAACTGAACGCTAAAATTTTGGATCAAAATAACAACCTGTTCAAAACTGGTTTTGAAACTATTGATAAAAAAGTATTTGAGATTTATACCAATCCTCTTTTAGCACAAATGGAAATGCAGGATAGAAACGACTTTATCAGACTACTTAATGGCATTACAAATTTTCAAGGATATTGCCTTCAAAGCGGTTTATACAAACATTTATCATCATTGAAAGAAGATCAATTCAGGGATAAACTCATTCAGCACCTAACGGCAAATCCTCTAATTGGCGGTGCCATTACTAAAGAGTCACACGTAGCTGGCGGACGTGTTGAGATTGCCTATAAAGGGCATATTGCAGAACTAAAGGTGGAAACAACAATTTCAGATCGTGCGGCTTTAATGAAAAAGTATTCATCTCAAGCTGTGGCTTATGCTTCAGGAAACGGAAAATCAGCTTCAATTGTTTGTATTTTAGATTTGACCACAAAAGTGATGCCGCCAGGTCCTCCTGCAAGTAATGTAATATTGCGATCAGTGGCGATACATGGATTTGAGGAAACACAAGATGGCGAGCATGCACAGGTATTCATATTTATTGATGGGAACACAAAAAATCCAAGCGAATACAGTAAATAACTTTTTTCTCGTCGTCACCTAAAATTGGTGCTTTCTACCTACTATTTATAAGTAAGAAAAGTCATTATTATGCGCAATCGTCATCACCGACTATCGGGTAGTAGCCTTGCACCGTGTGTCTAAGACTCTTCGACCGTGCATCGAGTAACCTTGGCCCGACGGCGGGGAATCCTTCGACCGCGTATCCAATATTCTTTGACTGTGCATGGAGTCCGTTTCCATCGTATTGGAATACAAGTTTCTTCTCTGAAATCTTTCAATTAAAGTAAAATAAAAAGTAATCCTAGCAGTACCTAATCCAGGCGGGATTATTAAGTCTTTAATAATTTGTCAATGTTAAGTTTTAATACATCTGAATCAATGTTTTTTCCATATGTTTGTAAAAATAGGCTCTTGCTGTTGTCCAATATCGCCAACAATTCCTGAAGTTTCCGTCTGATTATTATTGCCTCAACCTGATATTGTAAGGCCAGACTATCTACACTTATATTAAATAAATTTAGCCATTTGTTGTCAGTTGTAGCTATTGAAAGTTGTGTAATAAGACTTTGTGCAACCCAATCTTTTGCTGCTATTTGCTTTGCTTTACCCTGCTGTTCGATGAGCTGATTATCATCAATGGATATCGTATGGAAATCATTGTAAGATATATAGTTTTTGATAGAAGGCTTTATGCTTAGATGCTGTTCAAATCCGGCATTTGGCTCTTTGTATTTCTCCATCTTCATTGGAAGATAGGAGGTCCAGACAGAATCATTTTTTAATACAGGTATGATGTCTTCAAGTTGGGTATTAATACTAATAGCATCGCTGTGCCTGACAGAGTTTTCCAGAAAAGCGCGCATCCCTGCCATGATCATGCAGGGGCTTTCGAGTTCCATTTTTGGTATTGGTTCACTATAGTGCAGTGCTGCTAACAGTTTTATGGCCATAATATCGGGGGAATTGTGGTCCGATAATATGTTGTTCTCAAGGTTGTTGATAATAACCCGGAATAACTCATCAAATGAGGTTTGTCTGCTTAAGAGATACGCATAACAAACGACGATCCCCAACATTGGATTTTCCCACTTTTCGTGGGCAGTTCTTCTAATGAGGTCAGGCGGTACAAAATACCTCCCATTCTGCATTTTTTGCAGTACGGCATCCAGTATTTGCGTCTCATTTTCATTAAAATTCTGTCCATTGTATGGTCGAGCCAAAAGTATGCGGGTAGTCTGAAATATGGGGGTTTGTTTGAACGTTATGAACAGCTGCGTTTGCCATGTTCCAAATATATACAAAGGAATTTCTCTTTTTCTTTTTCCATTTCCGTTATAAATCAGGTAATATATTCCTGCTGGTAATTTGGCGTTGAAAGCCATCCATCCCTGAATGGTATCTTCCCTAATATCATCACCTTTAAGCCTAAAAATAGGCTTTCTATTCGAATCAGCAAGTGTAAAACGCCAGCCCATGGATGCTGCTACATTCTTTTGGGAATCACGGGTTTCCCTGTCCGGATAGCGAAAGAATATGAACAGGGACCGGTTTACAGCGTTATAGTTGTCACCGGGGTCATTACCTTCAATATGCAGGCCATTACGGACAGTTGTATTCTGACTCCAAAACTTTGAGGTTTCGGAATAATACTCATGGGAACTTTTGAATGAAGTATCTGGTATAGAAGAATAAGAGCCTTTGTATTCCCAAGATTCATTAAAATCGTTTTCAACACGCAGGAATTTATTCTCGATCTTTTCATTTGTCTGTACCTGCACCTGGTAGAGCCCTTTTGTAAGTCTAATGTTTAAATTCTGGTAACCGCTGGCTATATTATTTCCTTTTCCATCAAAGAGCCTCAGTTTTACAAAATCCTTAAGTGCTCCTGTAATATTATAATTAAAAGACAGTTCACTTTCACTTTCTATCGGGCGTTCTTTTGTATTAGATGTCATAGCTTATTTCTGTTAAAGTTCCATCAATCCTTACATTCATAATATCCTTTGCATGGTTCCTGAAACGAATTGCATACAGGCCTTTCTGAACAGGGACTGACCATGGGCCCGTAGTAAAGTCCCCTTCTTTGAGCACTTCCAAATTAGAATCTTCTAAGTAGATATACTCCCCATGGGTTATAAAGTTTATTAGGAGGACAATTTCCTTTGGAGGATGTGCAGCGATAATTGTCAGTTCCGGCAGATGGCTTTCGACATAAAATGTGGGTATCTGCATTTTTTGCTTTTTTTTCGCAAGTTCGGGCAATTCGCGCTTTAGGTAATCAGCCAGTGTAACGGTAGTTATTTCTCCATTTTGTTCCGCCCCCCCTTTTAATCCATTCAGGAGTGCGGTAGTGAACAATCCCCTGGTCCGGCTGTTATCAAGTTGGTTCCCGTTTCCCGGCTGGATCAAAGCCTCAAAAGCCTTGTTATCGAATTCTGTCGCTGAAAAGCCATAACATCCGCACTGGCCTGGTTCCGGCCTTACGTTTCCAAAATAGGGTGATGCACCGGTAACCCCTACCATCCTGTTCCTGCAACAATCTAAAAACACCAGAACTTCTTCGAAATAACCAGATTCGATTAAGGTTTTTAAATACCTGGAAGAAGACAGGGCATAATTCCTGAATGTCTCAGACCAGGGAGGCAAGACTAGGGCCGTGTCATTCCATTCAACACCTAAGCCGTGCCCGGAAAAATAGAAATATAATCGCCTGCCAGGATTTTCCTTGCCGTCAAGCTCTTTGAGTATTGCTGCAAATTTCAGGTCAATGGTATGTTGTATGGGTGATTGAAGATCTTCGGTAGAAAGGATCAGATGGCAATTTTTCTGTAGGATACTCCCGCCATCATCTTCCAACAACCACTTTCGGAAATCATAGGCATCTCCTTCAGGTCCTTTTAGCGTTGCCAATCCACTATAGTGGGAGACGCCGACTACAACAGCATAATCGTTTAAGTTTTTTGGCATATCACTTTTTTATAAGATACATAATACTGTCCAAAGTCGTTTCATCGTCATCATCAAAACCGCCATGTGTTACGGAACCTGATCGCAAACCATCTGCTACATCATCGAGGGTTATAGAGTAGACAATCCTGTTCTCCGTTTTCAGATACAATGCAACCTGATCAAGGAAATTCCCCGAATAAGGATAATTCCCCGAGACATGCCTTTGCAGGCCCAGTATGTATGCATCTTGTTCTGGTTCTAATATCCCGGAAATGAGGTATAAGAGTGATCGCGGATAAAGACGTACTAGATGATCGAGTTTTTCTTTTTCATCGCTCATTGTAAAGCATCTAAAAGATGAATACAGTTTGGGGTAGGCTAGTAAGGTTTTTGAAAAGAGGTCACAACGGCATGCCGGTGCCATAAAGATAATATTGCGAAAAGTAACGGCATAATTGCTCTCCTTTAAAAAATCAATAAGTTCACAGATTGCTATCGATCCGGCAGAATGCCCTACAAGGTCAACAGTCAATTCGTTAGTTTCCAGGTACTCATCGAGTTTTTTAATAAAGTATGTTCCAACATGCCATTTTGAACTATCTCCGCTAAAATCATCATCATTCCACATCGCAGCGGCTTTGTTTTTCATTCCTTCCCATGCCCATCTTCCAAGATCGGCGACGTAGAATTCCCTGAGTATTTCTTCAACAACAGTAGGATAGAACCCATGATTTCTCTGTGTTATATGACGTTTAATTATATTTACAGTTATTTTCAATGCAGCAGCAAGAAGTTTTACTGAACTCACAATCCCTTTAGAATCTTCATCTTCAGTTTGCTGTTTATTATCAAAAAGTTCAGCCTCCTGGTCAGGCTTTTCTTCATTTGCAAGTTCCCTAAGTGTTTTATCAGCTTCAATCTCTTCTTCCATTTTGCCTTTTAGAGATTTTCTTAATCTTCTATCAATAACCGGTTCAGGGGTTTCCGAAGGGATTTCAATTATGGTTGCAGATTTAGCGTCAGTATCTGTGCGGTATCGTTCAAAAGGTACCGGTTTTTCAAGTTCGGCATATATTTCGGTATCGCTAAGACTGCTAACTCCTCTTGATCCAACTTCCGTAATACTTTCAATCCCTAGCTCCCCGCCGGCAATCTTAATTATCCTCACTAACAGCCTTCTAAAAAAAGCCGAATTCCATATGGTATCCAGATTGTCAAGTACAGTCCTTTTAATACCTGTATCCCAAACAAAACAAATGGGGTATGCATCGGTATCGCGATTGACATACTTTATGATACGCTCGGCGGTAATAATCCCTTCGTCAGAGGGTACAAGCCCCCCGTGGAAATACATTGCAATTTTTTTGACCTGTTTTCTTTTAAGTTCGTCAAACAGCTCATCAATTTCTTTTGGTGAACTCGTATGTAATAATGTGGCTTGCGAATCGTATTGAAACGTTCCCTTTTTCCCTACATTGATGTAGTTTAGCTTTGATAATTTTGCGGACATATTAATGAGGATTGGTTAGTTAAAATTATAAAAAAATAAACGTAAACTAGTGTTATTTAAACTTTTTTGTAGCCGTGGCCTTCCAAATGGCATTATTTGTATTTCTGTGGGCGATGAAGGGTTCAAACTCTTAACTTTTTTTCATTGTGTCAGACATCCTATTTTTGACAAACTTATCTAAAATAGTTTCGATAATCGTTCCAAATCTTCCAAAAAGAAGTTCGCCATTTGTTCGGGCATGCTACTTAAGGAATACAATAATTATTGTGTTTCTTTTTTTATGCAGTCACTTTTCTATAAAACAATTACAAAACATAAGATATGTGTTTGATTTTGTCGAATAATTTGTAGACGGAATAGAAGTTTTGAATCCGGAAAAGCTTATTAATGCATATTTAATGCGACTCTTTCTAATGTTCAAAAGTTACTCAAGGAAAGGTTATTTACCACAATCATTTTTTTTGTTAGTCTTTGCAAACTATAGATGATAAGATTTTAGAGTGGTTTTGGCGTTATCAATTGCCATAACTTGATTTAAAATATATCTTTAATTAAATTAGCACCCTATCATGCTCGCTATTAAATATTTGTAGATTTATAGCCAGATAGACAACAAAACCCATAATCTTATTGAGTTTAATGCTAATAGATGAACAAAATAATACACGTTTAATTACATTCATTGACACCGAAATTGAACCAAACAAAGATAAAATTCTTGATATAGGGGCAATTAAACAAAACGGGAGTCAATTCCATAAAGCATCTTTAGGGGATTTTGTCCAGTTCCTCAAAGGTGACGATTATGTGTGCGGGCATAACATATTAAATCACGATATAAAATATATAGGTAAAGCAATTTACGATGCTGGCATTAACCCTTCAAACATAATTGATACTCTATACCTATCCCCCTTACTATTCCCAACGAAGCCTTACCATAAACTATTAAAAGATGACAAACTTCAGACGGAAGACACAAACAACCCCTTAAACGATTCCATCAAGGCACGGGATTTATTCAATAGTGAGGTTGCCGCTTTTTGGCAAGCAGATGAAACGCTTAAAGAAATCTTCTACCTTCTCTTAAATTCCACAAAGGAATTTGGCGCATTTTTTAAGTTTGTAACTTACAGGAGCATGAATCCTGATACAGAAGCTCTGGTTAGATTAAAGTTTCGTAACGAAATTTGTGAAGATGCAGATCTAACCGAAATAATAGCTGAACATCCTATTGAATTGGCCTATTGCCTGGCATTGATCAATTCATTTATAACCCATAAAACGGTTCACTCGATTACACCTCCATGGGTTCTAAAGAACTTCCCTGAGGTAGAGCGCATAATGCTATGGTTACGAAGTAAACCTTGCATAACCGGTTGTAATTACTGTAATAATGCCCTTGACATATACAAAGGATTAAAAAGATTCTTTGGTTTCGATTCATACCGGACTTATGCTGGCGAACCGCTTCAGGAAAAAGCTGTAAAGGCAGCTGTGAATAACAAATCAGTTTTGGCTGTTTTTCCAACAGGTGGTGGAAAATCAATTACATTTCAGGTTCCGGCACTTATGAGCGCTGAAAATTCAAAAGGATTGACCATCGTAATTTCCCCCCTTCAGTCGCTAATGAAAGACCAGGTTGACAACCTTGAAAAGAACGGAATAACTGAAGCCGTTACCATTAACGGACTATTAGACCCTATTGAAAGAGCCAAATCGTTTGAGAGGATTGAAGATGGTTCTGCTTCTATTTTATACATTTCTCCTGAGTCGCTTCGCTCAAAGACTATCGAAAAGCTAATTTTAGGGCGGAAAGTTGCCCGTTTTGTAATTGATGAAGCGCACTGTTTTTCATCATGGGGACAAGATTTCAGGGTCGACTATCTATACATCGGGGATTTTATAAAACTAATTCAGGAAAAGAAAAACCTAGAGGATGGCATACCGGTATCGTGCTTTACCGCAACGGCCAAACAGAAGGTAATTGAGGATATCAGAGATTATTTTAGCGAAAAGTTAGCGCTGGATCTTGAAGTTTTCACCTCAAAAGCATCGAGGACTAATCTTCAATACAAGGTTTTTGAAAAGCAAAATGAAGAAGAAAAATATTTGACTGCTCGGGATTTAATTGAAGAGAAAAACTGTCCAACGATTATCTATGTGTCCCGAACGAGAAAGGCTTATCTGCTTGCTGAAAGGTTAGCAAATGATGGTTTTAATGCAAAACCATACCATGGAAAAATGGATAAGCAGGAGAAAACCAAAAACCAAGATGCCTTTTTAAATGGTGAAACACAAATTATGGTAGCTACTTCCGCATTTGGTATGGGAGTAGACAAAAAAGATGTAGGTCTGGTTATTCATTATGAAATTTCAGATTCACTTGAAAACTATGTTCAGGAAGCAGGACGCGCAGGCAGGGATGAAAATATCTCAGCTGATTGTTTTGTACTTTTTAATGAAGAAGATCTCAGCAAGCACTTTATTCTGCTCAACCAGACCAAACTTTCCATAAAAGAAATCCAGCAGGTATGGAAAGCGATAAAAGATATTACAAGATTCCGTTCTAAAGTATCCAATTCAGCATTAGAGATTGCCCGCAAAGCGGGTTGGGATGATAATGTGGTAGAAATAGAAACGCGCGTAACTACCGCAATTGCTGCTCTTGAAGATGCCGGATATCTTAAACGTGGACAGAATATGCCGAGGGTGTTTGCTAACAGTATTTTATCTAAAAATGCTCAGGAAGCGATTGATAAAATAAACACTTCTGAAAAATTTGAAGAAAAACAAAAAGAGCAAGGCGTACGTATTATAAAGAAACTGTTTTCAAGTAAAAGTAGAAAGCAGACCACCAATGAAACCGCCGAATCAAGGGTAGATTATATTAGTGATCATTTGGGTATTGTAAAAGAAGAGGTCATTAATGTGATAAATTTGCTACGTGAGGAGAATATCCTGGCTGATGCAAAGGACTTGACCGCATTTATAAAGAAAGCAGAAAATAAAAACCGCTCCCTTTCCATTGTAGAGACATACAGTAAAATTGAAAACTTTTTATTGCCGCTTTTCAAAGAAGAAGAAAGCACTTTTCATTTGAAAGAATTAAATGAGGAGGCTGAAAAAAATGGATGTGACGGTGTAAATACCAATAAACTAAAAACGATAATTAACTTTTGGTCTATTAAGAACTGGATTAAAAGAAAGAACTTGGAACATTCTAAGAACCATATTGCTGTACTCTGTCTTCAAAGTAAAGAGCAACTAAAAGATAAGCTTGAAAAGCGCCATGAGCTTGCAACATTTATCGTTGGATTCTTTTATGATAAAACCATCAACGAAACTATAAATGGCCAGACGGATAAAGATGAGATTTTGGTGGAGTTTTCAGTACATGAACTAAAGGCTGCTTATGATAATAGTTTCAGCCTTTTCAAAAAAGAAATAAGCATTGATGATATTGAAGATACGTTGTTCTATCTTTCACGAATTGAGGCAATAAAGATAGAAGGCGGTTTTCTTGTTGTATATAACCGCTTAACTATTGAGCGAACCGAACAAAATAATAAAAAGCAGTACACTAAAGACGATTATCAAAAGCTCAGTCAGTTTTACGAAAGCAAAGTCCAGCAAATCCATATTGTGGGCGAATATGCCCAAAGAATGATTACAGATTATAGAAATGCACTTCAGTTTGTGGAAGATTATTTCCAACTAAATTATAGTTCTTTCTTAAACAAATATTTTAAAGGTAGCAGACAAAATGAGATTAAGCGAAATATTACCCCTGCAAAATTCAGACAACTGTTTGGGGAACTGTCCCCTACACAGTTGAAAATTATTAATGATAACGAAACACAGCATATAGTTGTTGCTGCCGGTCCAGGTAGTGGAAAAACAAAGTTGTTAGTTCATAAACTGGCTTCACTCCTGTTAATGGAGGATGTTAAGCATGAGCAGTTATTGATACTGACATTTTCAAGGGCGGCTGCTACCGAATTTAAAAAGCGTTTATTAAAACTGATTGGCAATGCCGCAAACTTTATTGAGATTAAGACATCTCATTCTTACTGTTTTGATCTTCTAGGCAAAGTCGGCACTTTAGAAAAATCGACAGATATTTTAAACACTACAGTTGAAAGGATTAAAAATGGCGATGTTGAGGCCAGTAAAATTACAAAGACCGTTTTAGTTATTGACGAAGCCCAGGATATGAATGCAGACGAGTTCGCTCTTATTAACGCATTGATGGAGCAGAATGAAGAAATGAGGGTTATTGCTGTGGGAGATGATGATCAAAATATTTATGAATTTAGGGGCGCGAGTTCTAAATATCTTGAACAGTTCATTTATGACAACAACGCCATAAAACATGAATTGGTTGAAAATTACCGTAGTAAAAGCAATCTGGTTGCATTCTCAAATCAATTTGTCCGACAAATTCATCACAGGTTAAAAGAAACACCAATTATTGCTAATCAAACTGATAATGGAAAAATCAAGGTTGTTAGGTATCAAAGCAATAATCTGATTACGCCTCTTGTAACTGATATAGCTAACACAGATCTTTCCGGAACCACATGTGTGCTCACAAAAACGAACGAGGAGGCTATCAAAGTTGCTGGACTGCTTTTAAAGAATGGCATTATGGCAAAACTGATACAATCTAATGACGGTTTTAGTTTGTATAATCTTGTTGAAGTCCGGTTTTTACTGGATAAAGTAGATTTGGGAGCTGATATTTACACAATCAGTGATGAGGTTTGGGACAATGCTAAACGAGCGCTACTCAACACCTTCCGTAACAGCAATAAATTAGAAATCTGCCTGAACATCATCAAAGATTTTGAAACCACTAATCCTTACAAAAAGTATAAATCTGATTTAGAAGTTTTGATCCGGGAATCTAAACTAGAGGATTTTTATAATGAAAATGGCGAAACTATTTTTGTGTCAACTATTCATAAAGCCAAAGGAAAAGAGTTTGATAATGTATTCCTTTTGCTTGAGAATTTTAATCAAGCTACAGATGAAACTAAGCGGCAATTATATGTAGCTATGACAAGGGCTAAACGCAATCTAAATATTCATTTAAATACAAACTTTCTCAATCATTTGGTTGCGGAAAATCTTGAAGAAATAAATGATTTTGAGATTTACACTGCACCTGATAAAATTGCTGTACATGCAACTTTAAAAGATATCTGGTTAGACTATTTTATCAACAAACAAGTTTTAGTTTCCCAATTAAGGTGTGGAGAAATGCTGAATGTTAAAGAAGATGAATGCTTAAATTCGAATGGACAATCCGTGTTGAAATTTTCAAAGCGACTCATTGAGAAAATTGAGGAAATGAAGTCAAAACACTATGAACTAAAAAGTGTAAATGTCAATTTCATATTGCATTGGCTTAAGGAAGGAGCTTCGCAGGATATCAAAATAATTTTACCTGAGCTTTATTTTGAAGCTATTGTGTATAAGTGAGATTCTGTTGGGACTAAGTCATCATTGTCCATTAGGTGGGATGGGAATCTGCAGATATGGCTGGCTTTCGAGATCTTTAGTGATCGGGGCGATTAGCATAATAACATTATTCCGAACAGGATCTTCTTATTATATGAGGGCTTTCTGCATAAATATTTGGTGCTGATGTTGTTGATAAACTAAATAATTATGTATCCGTTCACGAATGTAAAGTGTTCACGTTTTCGTGAACATAAATATAAAGTGAACAAGATAAACAAGTAGAACATTAATGCAACATACAGAGGTGGGTTTGAATCCCTTCCTGATACTCTACTAGTCTTTTTTAATAATAATTGAGTTTCAAACACTAATTAATTACCCATATTCAAGCAAAGAAAATGAGGCTCTACGATGCATTTCTATTGCTAGGAATGTTAAGTAAACGCTCTAAATCTTCTACAAAAAAGTTCGACATTAGTTCGGGCATGTACTTGAGGAAACATAGCAATTGCTGTGTTTCCTTTTTTTATGCACTCAATTTCTTGTAAAACAATTAGTTACAAGACACACGATAAGTGTTCGATTTTGTCGAATAATTGGTAGTGGGAACGGAAGATTTGAACCCTGAAAAGCCTAGTATTTCATATATAATGCCGGCTTTGCTAATGTTCGAAGTTTACTTAAGGCAAAAGGTTATTTACCACAATCATTTTTTTTGTAAGTCTTTGCAATGAGATAAAGCAAATCAAGAATTATAATTGCTTCATCAGTATTTACTTCAATTTTGTTTTTTTCCAATATAGTTATGGCACTCTTTACCGATATCCTTTTCATAACCACAAAAAATATTTTACCAAAAAACACAATGTAATACATTTTTAAACTACATTTACTTTGAAATACAAAAATAGATTACAAAATATATTTATGAAAATATCATATTACTTAAACGAAGGCAGGAAAAAAAACCTTTATTGCCGTATCAGCGATGGAACAGAAAAGACAACATTTAGCCTAGAGCATACCATTGACCCTAAAAAATGGAACGCTAAAAAGGAAGAAGAAAAAGAGAATGACATCTACTATTTTACCCTATTAAATCTCAAGAAGTATCTTACTAACAGATATCATGAACTAAAGGCAGAAGGCAAAGAAAACGTTTTGACATTACTAAAAAATGAAGCCACTGAGTTCCTTGACGGCTCTGGAATAAAAGGCATTGCAAGAAAAATGTTTGACCTTGAAAATAAACAAAGTGGATTGCCAAAATACGATAATTTCCTTCAAGCGTTTGAAAAACATAGCAATCTCAAAAAAGACGACTATAAAGCACAAACAGTTGGTGAACAAATACATTTCCACACCAATGATAGGGTCTACCAAATGGATACCTATGAAGGGAAAACGGCGTTTCTAAAGTCCATAATAGATAGCAAATCTTATGACGAGATATACACCATGACAAATGAAGATATATGGAGTGAAATTTATGTAGATGCAGGTATTGAAAAGCATATTTTTCTACCGAAGACACTTAGTGAATGGGAAAATTATTGGAATAAAACATATCAGAAAGTAAAGGAAAATATCGGAAGAACAGAGCATCTTGACAAAATGAAACAGGAGTCCTGGCGAAAGTTTCAGGTCTATATGGAGTGTTACGACAGTGCTGGCGATGCTATAAAATTAGCTTATGAGCTAGAAGATTCAGTCCTTTATCCTCTTGCTGTTATTACGATGATGCAGATCTTCGATGCTGAAACTTGTTATCAAGAATATTGTGAATTAGAATTTGATAGTAACGAATGGGAATCTATATCTTTTGATGAGGATGAGGACTGGGATAGTCCTGTATTCTATATAAGACCTTATGAAATTTAAAAAGTAAAGACATGTTGCACACTGATTACATCAACCCAGAATTTATCTCTTACCTCAACAGACATTGCACCGGTATAATGCAATTGAAAGATAAGATTAAAAAAATATCGGTTTCTTATGAACTGGCTGAAGCTTTTTCTAATCGAGCTTGCCGATTTTATATAGATATTGATTTGTTTGATTATGGAACTCTTTCTGATGAAGATAAAAGAAGCGTAAACAATTATTTTTATAATTCGCAAAATGAAACAGGCAACAAATTTGTTTCTTTCATCTATAAGTCTCAAAGAAATTATCATATGGATGCAGAGGTAATAAAATTGTTCATCTACCATTACCAGTTTGCTCAAAATATTTTTGACGGCTTTATAAAGAATGTAATACCTGCAATATGTGAAATAGAAATAGCTTCCTTAGAGACAGAACCATTTTTCAATTATATATTAGACTTTCTAAGAAAGTCTAAATATTCAGAACAAAACGAGAATTCTTTTAAAAAGGAATACCTGAAGGTTACTAAAAGAGAGTTTGATTTTGATTGCTATTATCATAGTCATTTAATTGACGCGGCAGTCAAAGAATTACCAGATAGAGAAAACATTTTGACAGATGAAGATCTGTATAATGCTGGCGGAGGTGATATATCAGCCATCAGGAGATTTGTTGTAGAAAATAAAGTACCATTTTCTATCGGCTATTATACAGACGTAATTAATAATATCCAGATTGATGCTTCAGTCCTTAAAGAAAAGATAAAGGAATATATTCCTGATGAATATTCTAATATAAGATCTACTGTGATACTCAATCTAATTAAGAATAAGGAAGAGGCTATACTTCAAAAAGATAGAATTATCAAGGAAAAATGCGATATGCTAGCAGTTCGGTTAGGAGATTATGTCTATGTCGAAAACCAATATCACAGAAGTGATAGCGATATTATAGGAATAATAAAAAGCATTCACTTGGATTACAGCGGAGAGCTGGAAATCAAATACAACATCATAAAGAAAGATTTAACTGAAAGTGGTTTATCCGTCAAGTCCGCAAGTAACAAAGAAATTGCCTACACACTACAATCAGAAATATTTCAAGACGAAAAAAACAAAGGATCATTACGAACCAAAGATCATTTAATAAAGCTTTTTAAAAGCAAAGGAAGTAAAAACCCTATATCCAAAAAACTAAAAGGAAATAAAAAAGATGTTGACATTCTTGGATCAAAAGCAATTAATAATCAACCCTAACAAGGATGACCATAGAAGTCAGCCGGCGAGGTTATCTACAAAGTAATCAAGATAAATATCTATTTAAAATAGTCTTGGATCCATAGGAATATTTAGTAGACGTTCCAAATCCTCCTCAAAAAGTTCATTATTCTGTCCCGTCCTCGCTACCACAAAACGGACTAATTTTAGTCCGTTTTTTTATGCCTAAATTCTTTACAAAGAATAAAAAAAGCACAATCCTGAAATAAAGATTGTGCTTTTGTTTTTAAAGAGCTTGGTCTGTTATAGCAAAGCTTTTTTCAATGCTTCAAAATCCAACAAAACCTGTTCGCCTGTAGCAAGGTTTTTCAAAGCAAATTGCTTGTTATTCATTTCCGTTTCTCCTGCAATCACTGCAAAAGGAATATTTCTTTTATCAGCGTGATTGAATTGCTTTCCTACTTTTGCGTTATCCGGATACAATTCTACTTTTATTCCCGCTTTTCTCAATTCAGCAATGGCTTTCATCGCATAAAAAGCTTCGGCATTTCCATAATTGATGAACAAAGCCTTTGTGGTTACCTTTACGGTTTCTGGAAATAGATTCAATTCTTCCACAACCAAATAAATTCGGTCCAAGCCAAAAGAAATTCCAACACCACTCATATTTTTCAATCCGAAGATACCTGTCAAATCATCGTATCTTCCGCCACCACCGATGGAACCCATCGAAACTGAGGCTGGAGGAGCAACTTCAAAAATAGCTCCTGTATAATAATTCAAACCTCTAGCAAGGGTTACATCCAAATCTAGAATCGATTTCTGCATTCCTAAATTTGCAACATTTTCACAGATGAATTTCAATTCTTCAACACCTTTCAATCCTTCTTCCGAAGAAGCCAAAAGAGTTGCCAATTTTTCTATCTTTTCAGTAATTGTTCCTGTGAAATTGAACAACGGCTGTACTTTTTCAATTGCAGTTTCCGAAATACCTTTTTCAAGCATTTCTTTCTTTACTCCGTCTTCGCCAATTTTATCCAGCTTATCCAAAGCGACTGTAAAATCAATCAGCTTGTCTTTTGCACCAATTACTTCAGCAATTCCGGATAGGATTTTTCGGTTGTTGATTTTAATCGTCACACCTTCCAGACCTAAATCAGAAAAAACACCATCATACAATTGCACCAACTCCACTTCCTGCCATAACGAAGTAGAACCTACTACATCGGCATCACATTGATAAAACTCTCTGAAACGGCCTTTTTGAGGTCTATCGGCTCTCCAAACGGGTTGAATTTGGTATCTTTTAAAAGGGAACTCTATATCGTTTTGATGTTGCACTACGTATCTTGCAAATGGAACGGTTAAATCATATCGAAGGGCTTTTTCAGAAATAGAGCTCGTTAATTTCAAACTGTCTCTATTTTCCAATAAAGTTGTATCGGCTTTCGCCAAATAATCGCCCGAATTCAATATCTTAAAAATCAATCGATCGCCTTCTTCGCCATATTTACCCATCAAAGTATCTGAATTTTCAAACGACGGGGTTTCTATCGGCTGGAAGCCAAATTTCTCAAAATTGGTTTTAATGATTTGGATGATGTATTGCCTTTTTGCCACTTCTGCTGGCGAAAAATCTCTTGTTCCTTTTGGTATGCTGGGTTTTGATGCCATTTTTTTAATTATGAGTTATGAATTAGGAACTCTGAGTTTTCTCACGGTTCGAAATTCTTTGCAAATATCTTATTTTAAAAATAAATTGTAGTCGGTTGAAGTATAATTCTAATGATTGTTTTTCAAAACAGCCTTTGTCATCCTATCATTTTCATAAATATCTTTTCGAAGTTCGATATCCTGAAAACCTTTGTTATGAAGTAATTCTATCATTTCTTCTCCTAAATATTGATTGATTTCAAAATACAATCTTCCATCTTCATTGAGGTTTTTTGTAGCCAATTCCGCAATTTTTCGGTAAAAAATCAAAGCGTCATCATCTTCTACAAAAAGTGCCAGATGTGGTTCATTATCCAAGACGTTCTTCTTGATTTCTTGCTTTTCAAGATTTCGAACATAGGGCGGATTTGAAACGATTATATCAAAATGCATTTCCAAATCATTGGTTTCCAATATATTTTTTTCTAAAAAAACAACTTCAACCTGATTCATTTCAGCATTTTCTTTGGCTATTTTCAAAGCTTCGGGAGAAACATCAATAGCATAAACTTTCGAGTTCGAAATGTTTTTAGCCAATGAAATCGCAATACAACCACTTCCTGTTCCAATATCCAAAATCTTTAAATCTTTAAATCCTTGAATCTTTAAATCTTGAATTATCCACTCCACCAATTCCTCGGTTTCAGGTCTCGGAATCAAAACATTTTCATTGACTTTAAATTTTAAACCGAAAAATTCAGTTGTGCCTAATATATATTGAATCGGAATTTCTTTTTTTAATTCCTCCAAAATCAAATTCCACTCTTGGATTTCCTTTTCAGAAAAAACAAAATCAGGATTCAAAGCCAAATCAATTCGCTTCATCTTATGTTTTTCTTCCAAAATCAGATGAAAAAAACTTTCGGCTTCCATCGCATCATAAATGTCTTGAACGGCTTCGATGAATTGTACTTTGTATATTTTAGCTCTCATTTTATATTTTTTTCAGCATCCAAACCTTATCAAAGATTCGTTTAAATATTCAAAACCTTGTATATAATGTAAATTTATGTTTGCTCGTTTTCTTCTTCTGCGTTTATTTCATTCAATATTAAACTTTGCAGTTCATCTTTCGGCAACAACAGCTGGTACTCGGCTACACCAATGGGTTTGTTAATATCTTGCAATGCTATCTCAACATCCAAATGGTCTTTGTCTGCACAGAGAATAATTCCGATGGATGGATTTTCATTTTCGCCTTTTTCCAATTTATCAAGTAAAGAAAGATAGAGGTTCATTTTTCCAACATATTCGGCTTTGAAGCTTCCAATTTTAAGTTCAATTGCCACAAGAGATTGCATGCCTCTGTGAAAGAAAAGCATATCTACAAAGTATTCTTTATAGTTGTATTCTAAGCGGTATTGGTTGCCTATAAACGAAAAACCTTTTCCTAATTCCAGCACAAAAGCCCTTATTTTAGCTATTAACCTATTTTCTAATTCCAATTCTTTTACAGGTTCGGTAATTCCGAGAAAGCCCAAATTATAGGAACTTTTGAACACTTCATTGGCATATTCAGCATTTATTTCAGGCAATGTATTGCTGAAATTATTAGTTTTTAACTGGTTTTCTGCACGACTGTAGCTGTCCATTTTGATGGCGTTGAGCAATAAATCCCTCGACCATCCTTTTGTGGATGCTTCATTGGCGTAAAATTCAACCGCAGAAGGAGATTGTACTTTGTCCAACAACAATAAATTATGCCCCCACGGTAAAACTGCTACACTCTGTAGCAGTTTTGTATCTGACTGATAATGACGCTCATAAAAGCGTTTCATATTCCATAAGTTACGAGGCGACAAACCCATATCTGGAAATTCGTTTTTGAGGTCAACAGATAATTGCTTAACAACACCACTGCCATAACCCTCTTCTAAATGTTTTTCAAAAAGTAATTTTCCTAAATTCCAATAG
Source organism: Flavobacterium arsenatis (assembly GCF_031456785.1). Lineage (NCBI taxonomy): Bacteria > Pseudomonadati > Bacteroidota > Flavobacteriia > Flavobacteriales > Flavobacteriaceae > Flavobacterium > Flavobacterium arsenatis. Next base: position 261,228 of record NZ_JAVDVI010000003.1, on the reverse strand, counting down.
ACAGAATTTGCGGTAGTATTTACCTTCTTTGCAACTAACGTTCGGGCAGTCTTGATTTGATTTATAGCCTGATTTAAAATCGCACTATAATCCAATTCTTCTATATTTATTTGAGATTTTTTACTCATTTTTATTTTCTGTTGTATGGTCCAATACAGCCAATTCCTTTATCGTGAATTTAGTCCAACGCGAATTCACCTCTTTGAGTAGTAATTTTTGACCACATAAAATAAGAATCTAATTCACGAAATCAAAGATAGTAAAATCACTTTCGCAAAAATTAAAAATTCTACAGTCTTGCTCTAGTTTGAAATAGTCAAGCTTTCAGTGATTTTATAATTTTTTCAACATCCAAACCGGACAAGAAGTGTGTCCTGTATTTCCCAAAGGTTGATCCAAATACTCAAAACCTACTTTTTTATAAAGCTTTTGAGCCGATTCCATATAAGGCATTGTTTCCAGGTAGCAACTTTCAAATCCGAATTCCTTGGCTTTCGCCAAACATTTTTCCATCAGTTCAATTCCTAATCCCAAACCTCTCGCTTCGGGCAAAAAATACATCTTTTGCAATTCGCAAATGCTTTCGTTTTCATTTTCAAGTTGGCTCACTCCTGCTCCACCGATTATTTTTCCGTTATTTTCGACTACAAAATAAATTGATCTTGGCTTATCATAAGCCTCAAACATCAATTTTAATTGAGGATCAGCATAGGCGGTTCCTACTTTGGGAATATTCATTTCGATGAAAACATCCCGAACAACTTGTTCAATTGCCTGGTTGTCTTCGGGTTGTATTGGTCGTATATTTATCTGTTGCATTCCGAAACAATATCTTATTTTTGTGATGTGAAGATACATGAAAAATATATAAAACGTTGCATCGAGCTCGCCAAAAACGGTTTGGGAACCACCTATCCTAATCCTTTGGTTGGCAGTGTAATCGTGTATGAAAATGAAATTATTGGTGAAGGTTGGCATAAAAAATCAGGCGAACCACATGCAGAAGTGAATGCTGTAAATTCCGTAAAAGACAAATCTTTACTTTCAAAATCTACGATTTATGTAAGCCTGGAACCTTGCAGTCATTTTGGAAAAACACCTCCATGCTGTGATTTGATTATTGCTAATAACATCCCAAACGTTGTGATTGGAACGGTTGATCCAAATGAAAAAGTAGCTGGAAAAGGCATCAAGAAACTGATTGAAGCCGGAAAAAAGCTCACCGTTGGTGTTTTGGAAGACGAATGCAACGAACTCAACAAACGTTTTTTCACCTTCCATCAAAAACAAAGACCTTATATTATATTGAAATGGGCCGAAACTTTGGATGGTTTTATCGCTCCAAATGAGATTCTTCGCAAGGCTCTGAATGACAAAGAACAAAAGCCAGTTTGGATTACCAATCCATATTCTAGACAATTGGTTCATAAATGGAGAAGTGAAGAACATGCAATTTTAGTGGGAACCCAAACCGTTATTGATGACAATCCAACTTTAACCGTTCGGGATTGGACAGGAAGTAACCCAATCCGAATTGTTTTGGACCGAAAAAACAGAATTCCAAAAGAAAACCATATCTTTAATAACGAAGCAACTACGATTTTAATTTCTGATGGAAATCAAAAATCAGAAGATTCTAATTTGATTTTTGAAAGGATTGATTTTAATGGAACTATTGCCGAAGAAATTACGGCAGTTTTATACAAACACAATATTCAATCGGTTATTATTGAAGGTGGAAGACAAATGCTTCAAACGTTTATTGATGCAAATCTTTGGGACGAAGTACGAGTTTTCAAGGGAACTATTTCTTTTGAAAATGGAACCAAAGCCCCCGATTTGTATTCTACATTGGCAGAAAAACAGACTATTCTAGACGATCAACTTTTAATATTTAGGAACCATGATTGAAGCCATAATTTTTGATTTTGGAGATATCTTCATCAATCTGAACAAAGATGCGATGAAAAATGCCTTTCATACTTTGAAACTCGAAGAATGGAACGACGACATGCGAAAACTGAACATGAGTTTTGAAGTGGGAAAAATCTCCGAAGAAGAATTCCTTTCTGGACTACAACAGCATATTCCAAATGCTTCATTGGAAAACATCAAGTCAAATTGGAATACGGTTTTGATGGATTTTCCACTGTATCGATTGGAATTCTTGCAACTGCTTTCACAAAAATACAGACTGTTCCTGTTGAGCAATACCGATGCAATCCACATCGAGCATTTTCAAGAAACCGTTGGAGAATCATTCTACAGCACCTTTTATCAATGTTTCGAAAAGGTGTATTTTTCATTTGAATTGGGAATGCGAAAACCGGATGAAGAAATCTACAAATATGTCTTGGAGCAAAACAATCTTTCGGCAAAACGCACCTTATTTGTTGATGACAAAAAAGAAAATACCGATTCGGCTTCGAAACTTGGTATCCAGATTTGGAATTTGCAAGTTGGACAAGAAGACGTTGTAGATTTATTCGACAAAAAACTACTTTAAACTGTACTTTGGAAATTAAAGACACCTATAAAACTTTGGCCGAGCCATCAGAAGAAACATTGCTAAAAGAGAAAAACAGCAAGTTCTTTGGCTATGCATTTCCAATCGAAACCGAAGAAGCTGTTAAGGAAATCTTGGAAACGTTGAGGAAACAACATTCAGGTGCAGGTCATTTTTGTTATGCTTATCAAATTGGCACCGATAAAATTTCATTTCGTGCCAATGATGATGGCGAACCGAGTAATTCAGCTGGAATGCCTATTTATGGCCAAATTCAGTCTTTTGGACTAACGAATGTCTTGATTGTTGTAGTTCGTTATTTTGGAGGAACAAAACTTGGAGTTGGCGGATTGATTTCTGCTTATAGAACTTCGGCCCAAATGAGTCTCGAAGTAGCCGAAATTATCGAAAAAACAATCAGCGTTCATTACCTTATAACTTTCGACTATAAAAACATGAACAAAGTGATGCGGGTTATCAAGGAAAAAAACTTGGAACTAATTTCACAAAAAATGGAAATGAGTTGCGAAATTGAAATCGCAACCCGAAAAAAAAATGCCGAACATACATTCGACATTTTTAATTCTATGTTTGAAATTGGCATCAAAATTAAAGAATAATCAGCATCTATTTTGTTTAGCCATCAATTCTCGAAAGTTTTTCATTTATATAGTCTGGAGGAAGCGTTGGACGACCCGTTTTCATATCTACAAAAACCAAAATTGAACTCCCAATTGTTAATAACTCATTGCTTTCGTTATAAATCTCGTATTCAAATTCTATCTTAACAGAAGTCTGATTTTTATAAATAGTTTTGACCCTCAACAAGTCATCATAACGTGCTGGTTTTTTATAATTTATATTTAAAGAAACAACAGGAAGCATAATTCCGTTTTCCTCCATCCATTTGTAGGAAACCCCCATATTTCTTAGCCATTCCACTCGACCCATCTCAAAATATTGTGCATAATTCCCGTGATAAACGACTCCCATTTGATCTGTTTCTGCATATCTAACACGTACTGTAAATTGATGTTCTCTCATGTTTTTTTAACGTTAATTAAAATTAAATTCTATATTACTTACGACAATATTTTTACAAATTCAACCCCTATTTATTTTTTTTTAAAGAAATTTGTTCACATATTTGTTCTCCCGAATAATAGTAGAAATAGCACTACATTTTTTGTAAGATAAACCATTAATAACAAAAGACAAATCAACAGAATATATGAACAAAACTGCTCAATCAGTATGGGAAAACTGTCTTCTATTCATAAAAGATAATATCCAGGATCAAGCCTACAAAACTTGGTTCGAACCGATTAAGTCAGTTGAGTTAACCGATAACGCTTTGTATATTCAAGTTCCTAGTAAATTCTTTTATGAATGGCTTGAAGAACATTATGTGAAACTGTTAAAAGTTGCCCTTACCAAAGAACTCGGAAAAAACGCAAAGTTACTCTATAAAATTAAAATGGAGAATACTTATGGTAACAAACAACCTTTTACTGAACAATTGCCGAGTGCTCATAGAGCTCCGATGAAAGCTCAGGAAGTTGATGCTCCATTTAAAAACTTAAATCCAGAGCTTAAAAATCCTTTTGTAATTCCTGGAATCAGAAACCTCAAGATTGAATCGCAACTGAATGCAAATTACAGTTTTGACAATTTCCTTGAAGGAGATTCTAATAGATTGGCGCGTTCTGCAGGTATGGCTGTTGCCAATAAACCAGGTGGGACATCGTTTAATCCGTTATTGATTTTTGGTGGAGTTGGTCTAGGAAAAACCCATTTGGCTCATGCTATTGGGGTTGAAATCAAAGATAAATATCCAGAAAAAACGGTTTTGTATATCTCTGCCGAAATTTTCACACAACAATATATTGATTCCGTAAAGAAAAACAACCGTAACGATTTTATTCATTTCTATCAATTGATTGATGTTTTGATTATTGACGACGTTCAATTTCTTTCTGGAAAAACAGGTACTCAAGACGTATTCTTCCATATATTCAACTACTTGCACCAAAACGGAAAACAGGTTATCCTGACTTCTGACAAGGCTCCAGTTGATATGCAAGATATCGAACAACGATTGTTGTCCCGTTTCAAATGGGGGCTTTCGGCTGAATTGCATCAACCGGATTACGAGACAAGAATTTCTATCTTGAAAAACATCTTGTATCGTGATGGTGTTGAAATTCCAGATGAAATTATCGAATATGTTGCACGAAACATCAAATCGAATGTTCGTGAGCTTGAAGGCGCTATTATTTCTTTGATTGCTCAATCTTCTTTCAACAAAAAAGAAGTTACAATTGATTTGGCAAAACAAGTCGTGGAGAAATTTGTGAAGAATGTAAAACGTGAAATATCAATTGATTATATCCAGAAAGTAGTTTCGGATTATTTTCAATTGGATTTAGATACTTTGCAATCTAAAACAAGAAAACGTCACGTTGTTCAAGCGAGACAGTTGGCTATGTTTTTTGCCAAGAAATTTACCAAAGCTTCTTTAGCAAACATTGGTTCTCAAATTGGAGATCGCGATCACGCTACGGTTTTGCATGCTTGTAAAACAGTTGACAACTTGGTTTCTACCGATAAGCAATTCAAGAAATTTGTGGACGACATTCACAAAAAACTCTCTCTCTAAAATGCCTGTGAAGATTTTGATGGTTTGCTTAGGCAACATTTGCCGTTCACCTCTTGCAGAAGGCATATTGGCATCAAAACTTCCTAAAGATAAATTCATTGTAGATTCTGCTGGAACCGGCGATTGGCATGTTGGCAAACAACCCGACAAACGCTCGATTGCCATTGCAAACAGCAGAGGAATTGATATTTCTTGTCAAAAAGCACGACAATTTCGTAAGCAGGATTTCAAGGAATACGACTATATTTATGTGATGGACGGTTCCAATTACAGGAATGTGATTGATTTGGCTCCCGATGAAGAATCCAAGAAAAAAGTCAGCCTTATATTAAACGAGCTTTTTCCAAACGAAAACGTAGATGTTCCAGACCCTTATTTCGGACTTGAAAATGGTTTTGTAACCGTTTATGAAATGCTGGACGAAGTTTGTGATGTGATTGCTGAGAAGCTTATCAAGGAACATTCGTCTTCATAATTTTTTCTTCAAATAAAAATCTAAATGAAATCAACCACACTTAAAGGCAAATTATATTTAATTCCAACAACTTTAGGCGAAGGCGATCCTATGGATGCTTTGCCACAAACCGTAAAAAGAGCAATTGATTTCATTGATACTTTTGTTGTTGAAAACGAAAAAACAGCCAGAAAATTTATTAAAAGCATCAATCCAGAAAAAGTACAGGCAAGTTTAAAATTGAGCTCCCTAAATAAACATACTGAAAAATCAGAGCATTTTGGAATGATAAAGCCTTGTCTGGAAGGACATAATGTAGGACTAATGTCTGAAGCGGGCTGTCCCGGAGTTGCCGATCCTGGTGCTGTTATTGTAAAATTGGCCCACGAAAATGGCATACAAGTGGTTCCGTTGGTTGGCCCTTCTTCTATCTTATTGGCGATTATGGCTTCGGGAATGAACGGACAGAGTTTTGCATTTAATGGTTATCTTCCAATAGAAAAATCTGAAAAGAAAACCGCTTTAAAAAATCTAGAAAAATTATCAGGGGATAAAAATCAGTCCCAACTATTTATTGAAACGCCTTATCGAAATAATAAAATGCTCGAAGATATTTTGCAAGCAATAAATCCTTCAACCTATTTATGTATAGCTTGTGATATCACTTTGCCAACCGAATACATCAAGACGATGAAAGCTTCGGAATGGAAAAATGCGAAGATTGATTTGCATAACCGACCTGCTATTTTTATTATTCATAGGATGTAAAAACAAAAAAAACTGCCTTTCAGCAGTTTTCTTTTTATAATAAAATGAAAATCATTACATCTTTATCTTTGCATTACTATTCGCTACAATAAAGGAAGTGTCATAACCTCCGAATTTTTTCATATAACTTTTGAGTGAAGTTCCGTAATTATCTTTTATAGAACGTTTACCTTCACTTCTGAAGAATTTTTTTACAGAACCTGCACCTCCTAAATGAGCAGCTGCCAAAATTCCCGATTCGGTTACTTTGACTCCATCAACTACTTTGCCTTCGTATTTTTCAATTTCTTCACGTAGTTCCCATTTATTTTTAGCCAATAATGCCTTAAATGCCTTTTCTTGCATCCTCGGATTATTTAAAAACTCTGTGGAATTATGAATACCAATGGCTCTCAATGCAGACATCCCAAACTGGTATTTCCCCATATAACCGAGTGAATTAATTAATCGATATCTTCCTTGTGATTCTTTGAATGCAAGTGCTTCTTTGAAGCCTGTGAAGGATTTTCCTGTGAATGGAAAATTGAAATTTGTGTATTCTTCTTCCTCAAGTGAGGGAAATAAATGAAGTGATTCTTCATTTTCTGAAACATAAAACCAATCCTGGTTTTCGTGCTTTGATGTTTTAAAACTTAAGCTTATAAAAGCGACAACAACTGCAATACTAGTGTAATATATCCATTTTTTAATCATACTTTGAATTTCTTCTCAACCTGTCACACCGAGAAATTTCTGCGGGGCAAATATACAACAAAAAATACAAACCTGAAAATCAGCCTGTTAATGTTTTCTAAAAGTAAAGAACATGAAATTTGGACTTCCCTGAACTGTTGATTTCAAAGGTTGGAGCGGGTATCTTGATGGTATTGAAAATGGAAAAAAGTGTCCTTAAAGTATGTGATTGCGTTTCAATTTTTGTCAAATCAACATCCAGACTCAGGTAAAATTGACGGATTCTGTTCTTCTCTGGAAAGAAAACCGTGTTCACCAAAACATCATCCCCAGTAATCATTCCTTCGGCTCCATAACCAACGGCAACATTGACCCATTTTGGAATTTTTGAACCTTTGAAAAAAGAATGGATGTTCCCCGAAAGCCAATAGGTTTGTCCGTTGTAATCTTTTAGGATTTGTTCGTTTAGCGATTCTCCCAAAACATTTGGTCTTGCAGAGGCATAAGGTGTTGTATGGAATGAAAATTTAGGAACAATTCGCTGTTCGTTCCAAAGTAATTCCTGCGAAACATATAAAGCCGTTCCTGAAGCATTTGCTAACATATCTCCCCAAGAAAAACCCCATTCGGCTGAATGTCCATCAAAAACCTCAACAGCTGTAAGAAATCCCAAACCAAGTGTTGAACCATAAATCAGTTGGCTTTTCTGACTCGCTCCACTCCATTCTAACAATTCAGCTCCAAATCTTCCCATTTGGTAAGATGAAAAAACATGTCCAGCTTTGTCCATCTGAAGCCATTGGGCATTATCGTTTTTTAGGTGGAAACTGGATTTTGCATAATCGCTGTACCAAACTTGGTTCAATGCTACCAAAGTTCCTGTTAAAACAACAGCTTCAGAAATTACTACGGCATTTCTTCGTTGGATATTTAAACTATCTGCTGGTTTTAGGAAACTGTCCAATTTGCCTTGTCCGAAAGCATTCGAAAAAGAAACGATTAAAAAAAGTAAAAGTATGTGCTTATAAAACTTCAAACTATCGTTTTATGCCTTGTTTGCTTACCCAAGCAATATATTTTTGACGATTCACTTCGTGTTGGGCTGGAGTCACGGCAAATTCATGATAGCCAAAATTCGTAACACTTGCACAGAAATAAATATAGTTGTGCTTTTCTGGGTTTAAAACCGCGTCAAGAGCCGTGATGTCTGGCATTGCGATTGGACCTGGAGGCAAACCTTCGTTTTGGTAGGTATTATAAGGAGAAACCGTTTCCAAATCTTTGTATAAAACGCGTTTGATGACTTGGTCGAAATTTCCTGAAGATTTCTTTACGGCATAAATAACAGTTGGATCGGCTTCTAACTTCATTCCCGTATTCAATCTATTCAAATAAACACCTGCCACTCTTGGTCGTTCGTCTTTTTTCACGGTTTCTTTGTGAACGATTGAGGCCAATGCAGAAACCTGAAGCGGTGTTAGATTTTGAGCTTCGGCTTTCGCCAATCTTTCCGGTGTCCAAAACTTTCGGTATTCCTTTGCCATTCTTTCGCGGAATTTCTCAGCATTCACATCCCAGAAAAACTCATAGGAATTTGGGATAAACATACTTAGAACGTTTTCTTCGGTAAAACCATTTTCTTGTAAAAACTTTTCGTCCTTAAAAGAATTTAGCAGACTCAAACTATCGGCTTCGATTTGAGTAGCGATTCTTCCTGCAAAATCTTCCAATCGCTCTTGGTTGTTGAATGCTAGATTCACTGGAACTTCCCGACGAAGACTGTTGACAATATCGTTACTGTTCATTCCGTTTTTCAACAGAAATTTTCCAGATTTTACGTTTGCCACATACGATTTCTTTTCGGCAACCATATTAAAACGGCCAATATCTTCTATATAAGGTTTGATGATTTCTACAACTTGATTGTAATTGGCATCGGTTGGAATATAAATAAAAACTTCCTTTTCGTTGAATTTTGTATTGGCAGAAAAAATCTTTCTATAGATGATATAACCGTAAACAGATGCTCCAACAACTACTAGAAGTGAAAAATAAACAAGGATTTTTTTAGGTTTCATAAAAAGCCCCATATTCTACTGGGGTATGTAGATTTTAAAGTTATTTTCTTAATTTGATTGGATTTTGTTTTGTGTGGAAAATTTGAAGAATTCTGATTTCTTTTTCAGATTGTACCTTGTAAATAATTTTATAAATACCTATAATCATTCTTCTGTAGGGAAATCCTAAAAATTCATCAACTTGATATTGTTCTGTAAAATGTATGGACTTGATTTCTTTTAATAAGCCACTAGCTTTCTTTTTGCTGGAATTTTCATAAATTATTTTCAAATCCGCTTTCGCTTCATTATCCCAAAGATTTTACTTCGTCATTAATTCCAAGCAACCATTGCATCAACTCTATTTTTTTTGCCGAAATATCCATAAAAGACGTATTTAATGTTTTACAAATTTATTAAAATTATCGCAACAGTTGATAAAGTGACTCATCTTTATAAACAGCATTTACCAAATTCCATTGTTTTTTTGTTCCGATTAATTGGAATCCAAAAGTAGTAAAAAGCTTTAAACTGATTTCATTTTCAGCATCAATATTTGCGTAAAGCTGGTGTAAATTTAAATGTGTAAAAGCATAATTGATTAAGAGTTGCAACGCTTCTGAACCAACTCCTTGGCCTCTATTTTCATTGTCTTGAATTAGAATACCAATTCCTGCACGATTGTTTCTTGGGTCATAATCAAATAAATCAATCAAACCGATTGCTGAAAAATTGTCATTTCGGCAAATTACCAATCGCAATTGTTTAGCTTCATAAATATCTTGGTGTGCATTTTCAAGGTATTGACGAATTAAAAATCGGCTGTAGGGCGTTTGGGTATTGCTGACATTCCAAATGGATTCATCATTTTCTACAGCATACACAAACTCCAAATCCTCGGGTTCGAGCGCTCTTAAGTAAATGTTTTCTCCTTTTAGTGTTATCATTTGGAATTTAGGATTTTCCTGCAAGGTTTTCAAAACCTTGTAGGTATTTTTAATCTTTTGTATTTGAGAAACTCATTGTTCTTCTCTCTAAATTTAAACCTACAAGGTTTTGAAAACCTTGTAGGTTAGGTTTAAACTTCGATTGTTCCTGAGAAAACAAATGTTGCCGGTCCTTTCAAGAAAACGTCTGTAAATTTATTATTGCTTGAATAGAATGAAACCTCTAATTTCCCGCCTTCTACATTTATATTTATGTTTTCTGAATTGGTTTTTCCTAAAACTTTCATCGCAATTGCCGTTGCCGTTGCTCCAGTTCCGCAGGAGAAAGTTTCGTCTTCTACTCCTCTTTCGTATGTGCGAAGTGAAAACGTAGTGTCGTCAACCTGTTTTACAAAATTGACGTTGCTTCCTTTTTCACCATATAATTCGCCATAGCGTATTTTTGAACCTTTGGTTTTTACATCCAGATTTTTCAAATCATCTACAATTTCAATATGATGAGGCGAACCTGTATCTAGAAAAACATATTCCGGCGTCACTTTTACGGTATCAACATCTTTCATTTGAAGGGAAACAATTCCGTCTTCAAAAATTGTAGCGTGATGCAAACCATCGGTTGCTATGAAGGTGGTTTCTTTTTCGATTACCTCTAAACTTTTTGCGAATGCTACCAGACATCTTCCCCCGTTGCCACACATTGAGCTTTGGTTTCCGTCAGAATTATAATAGACCATTCGAAAATCTGTCGAATTGTCATTTTCTAAAAGTATCAAACCATCGGCTCCTATGCCAAATCTTCGGTCGCATAATTGCTCGATTAATTTGGTATTATTTTTGGGAAATTTTTCATTGCGATTGTCTATCATCACAAAATCGTTTCCCGTTCCTTGGTATTTGTAGAATTTGAGTTGCACGTTTTTAAAGTTATAAGTTGTTGGTTATAAGTTATAAGTTGGTTGGTGTTTAAAGAATGCTATTAGTTTTTCTCTAGCCCCGATGGTAGTGGAAATCCTTTTCTTTTTTTTCTTTAAAAAAAGAAAAGATTGCAACGGACAGCGGGAATATGATTTAAACAAATGCCCGAGCCTTTTGCTCCTAAAAAAATAGCAACACAAAGTTACGAATATTAATGAAAAGTTAATCATTGTTAATCGAGCGTTAAACTCATTTTGGAGAAGGAATTAATCATCTAATTTTACTGTTAAATAACTTAATTATTATCAAACAATGAAAAGATTTGGAAATTTATTCTTGGTAGCCTTGTTAAGTGGGGCAACGACTCTTGGTGCATATAAAGTGCTGTTTGATGACGGCGGAGCGTTTGAATCGAAATCGATTGTGACGACTGCACCAAATAATTTTTCAAGAAATGTTGGCTTGGGAGCCGAAACAGTTGATTTTACGGACGCGGCCGACAAGGCGGTTCATTCGGTGGTTCACGTTAAAAATGTATCGTACAGGACGGTTTCGAACCCGATTATGGAATATTTTTACGGTTATAGAGGTGGCCAACAACAGGAACAAGTGGGAACCGGTTCTGGTGTGATTATTTCGGAAGATGGGTATATCGTGACGAACAATCACGTTGTGAAGGATGCTCAAGATATTGAAATTACGTTGAACAACAAGAAATCGTATAAGGCAAAATTGATTGGAACGGACTCTAAAATGGATATCGCTTTACTGAAAATTGATGCTGATGTGAAACTTTCCTATTCGACTTTTGCTGATTCTGATAACGTAAAGGTGGGAGAATGGGTTTTGGCAGTTGGAAATCCGTATAACTTGACATCGACTGTAACGGCTGGTATTGTTTCGGCGAAAGCCCGAAATTTGGACACCAATGGAATTCAATCGTTTATTCAAACCGATGCAGCTGTAAATCCTGGAAACAGTGGTGGTGCTTTGGTGAACACGAGAGGAGAATTGATTGGAATTAACACGATGATTTCGTCGATGACGGGTTCGTATGTTGGCTATTCGTTTGCAGTTCCGTCGAATATCACGCGAAAAATCATCGAAGATATTATGGAGTTTGGAAACGTTCAACGTGGAATGTTGGGTGTTGAAGGAACAGAATTAAATGCAATGATGTCGAAAGAATTTGGTGTAAACCAGACCGAAGGTTTCTATGTTCATAAGGTTACTAAAAGCTCAGGTGCTGAGAAATCAGGGTTGAAATCGGGTGATATTATCGTGAAATTAGACAACCAAAATATTACTTCTTTTGCCGACTTAAACAGCTATATCAACACAAAACGACCAAATGACAAGGTTCAGGTTTCGTTTTTGAGGGAGGACAAAATGATGACAACTTCTGTTGTATTATCTAAAAATGATATTGTAAAAACGGATTTAAAAGGTATTCAAATTGAGAATATTGGCTCTGCCGATAAGAAACAATTCAAGATTGGATATGGCGTTAAAATCACAGAAATTGAAAATCCTAGGTTGAAGCGATATGCAGATGAACTTTCTGGAGCAATTATCTTAAAGGTTGATAATATTAAAGCTGTGGATGTTGAAACGGTTTCGAAAATCATGTCGAACAAGGACGATCAAGAAGGTGTTCAAATTGAATTGATTACTAACAACGGTCAGATGGTTCGAATGATTATCTGATAAAATTTAGACTTATTTTTTAAACCATTAAGAGGTTAAGAAAAGTTAAGGGTGAAGCCTTAATGAAACTTAATATCTTAATGGTTTTCTTTTTTGGTTTCGTCCTTAGATTATGAAATGTTTAAAATTTCCAGAAAATAAATTGCAAAAACATTTCACGAAAACGTTATAGTTGTTTACTTTTGCACCAAATTAAAAATAAACAACACTAACTATTTATAATTTAAACGAATGGACAACAAAAAAGCTTCCTACGAAAAAGAACTTTCTTTTCAGGCTGACAGAAGACGTGCTGGTGTAGAATTCATCAAAATCATCAGTGATTTATGGTACGACAAATCAATTGAGCTTGTATTTTTCAGAAATCAATTGATTGACAGAAATGTCAGCGAAATCATTAACCTGCACGAATATGCTGGAGCTTTTGTTGAAAAACCAATCTCTGTTTTTGATTCGGTTGAAATTGCAAGAGCCATTCTTTCAATGGATTTGCCTCCTTCAAAATTGGACATCGGAAAGCTTACTTATGAATTCCATTTGGAAGATGATAAATACAACGATTCAAGGTCATTTGTTATCGACAAATTGAAAAATGCAAAAGAATTCAAAAACATCAAACCTAAAAATGTGGTTTTGTATGGTTTTGGACGTATCGGACGTTTGTTGGCCCGCGAATTGATGTCGAAAACCGGAAAAGGTAACCAATTGCGTTTGAGAGCTATTGTGACCCGAGATAAAAACGACGCAACGACTTTAGAAAAAAGAGCTTCTTTGTTACGTTATGATTCTATTCACGGCGATTTTCAAGGTTCAGTAATTGCCGATCCAGAAAACAATGCCTTGATTATCAACGGAACTACTGTTCACATCATCACTGCCAATGCTCCAGAAGAAATTGATTATACCACTTACGGAATTGATGACGCTTTGGTTATCGATAACACGGGTGCTTTCACAACGCAGGAAGCTTTGGCAAGACACTTGACTTCTAAGGGTGTTGATAAAGTTCTATTGACGGCTCCTGGAAAAGGCGTACCAAATATCGTTTATGGTGTAAACCACAACGAATACAATCCTGATGAAGTAAATATTTTCTCTGCTGCATCTTGTACAACCAATGCCATCACCCCAATCTTGAAGGCTGTTGAAGATACTTTGGGTGTTGTTAAAGGACATTTGGAAACCATTCACGCTTATACAAACGACCAAAATCTTGTGGATAATATGCACAAAAAATACCGTCGTGGTAGAGCTGCCGGATTGAATATGGTTATTACCGAAACTGGTGCAGGAAGTGCCGTTGCAAAAGCATTGCCTTCGTTGGCTGGGAAATTGACTTCAAATGCGATTCGTGTTCCTGTTCCAAATGGCTCCCTTGTAGTCTTGAACCTTGAAGTAAACAAAGAAACTTCGATTGCCGAAATCAATGCAATTATGAAAAAATATGCCTTGGAAGGCGAATTGGTTGAACAGATCAAATATTCTTTGAACAACGAATTGGTTTCTTCTGATATTATCGGAACTTCTGCGCCATCCATTTACGACAGCAACGCAACAATCGTTTCTGCTGATGGAAAAAATATTGTACTTTATATCTGGTATGATAACGAATATGGCTACAGCCACCAAGTCATCCGACTTACAAAATATATTGCTAAAGTAAGACGATTTGCCTACTACTAGCAGTTAACCTCCAAAAACCAACCAAACCCAAAAATCCGTTCTGAAATTCAGAGCGGATTTTTTTATTTAAATAATAATTATAAATTTAAAACTTATTTATATTTTTACAGCATATAATAATATTTACCCCTGATTGTTATTATGTCTAAATTCAGTTTTCTATTTCTGATAGGTTGTACTTCAGTTTTTTCACAAAACAATATTGAGGTACCGTATAATTACGGACAAAATGGAATGGAACTAATATCTACTAGAGAAGGCGAAACTATCATCATCAATAACTTTAATGCTAAAATGAAGATTCGTGAAGATATTGCCGAAAAATTACTCGCTCTATATAATAAAAATGAACTCCTAAACGATAGCAACATTACTGTTGTTGGAAATGAGGCTAAAGTAACAGGTAAAATCATCATCGAAAAGAGGGAAAAACTTGTATCGGTTAGTTTCTACTATGAAAAAGTGGAATGGAATTCTGGATTAAAGGAGATCTATACAAAAATATAAAACCTAAAACGAAGCTTTTCATTTCTTCTAATTTTATAAAAAGCTAAAAACGAATACAACCGCAAAAAAATACTATGGAAGCCAACAGATTTGTTGGCTTTTTTTATTTAAAAAATAATATATTTGTTGCCTAATCTTCAGGAAATATGATTGTTTCAGCCGTCCTCACTTTCTAAAAGCAGGACAATCATTTAGTGCTAACAATAAAAAGGGTTCGGATCTTCTACCGTAATCCTATCATTTTTCAATCATTTATACTTTATTTTTTATGTCGACAACAGGACAACCTACGAATATATTTTCTACAATTTTATCGGTTATTAAAAAATCCCTCAAGGGAGAAGAAATCGATTATACAACAGGAAGCATTAAGCTTTCGGTAATACTTCTTGCCATTCCGATGATGCTGGAAATGGCCATGGAATCCGTCTTTGCCTTGGTCGATTTGTATTTTGTTGGCCATTTGGAAAACAGCAGTTTTGCCATTCAAACCGTCGGCTTGACCGAATCGGTATTGACCATTATCTACTCGCTTGCGATTGGGATCAGTATGGCGGCAACGGCTGTTGTAGCGAGAAGAATTGGCGAGAAAGACCCAGTTGCTGCGGGAAAAGCAGGGATGCAGGCGATCTTGATTGCGTTTTCCATAACATCTGTTATCAGTGTTCTTGGAGTGATTTTCGGAACCGAGATATTGCTTTTGATGGGTGCTTCTCCCGAAGCTGCCGAACACGGAACGCCATTTATCCAGATCATGATGGGTGGAAGTATCGTGATCATGCTTCTTTTCCTGATCAATGGAATTTTTAGGGGAGCCGGAAATGCAGCCGTTGCGATGAAAAGCCTTTGGATTGCCAACTTGGCTAACATTATCTTATGTCCGATTTTCATCAATGGTTTTGGACCTGTTCCTGCCTTTGGCTTGACTGGTGCCGCGATTGCCACTACAATAGGAAGAAGCATTGGAGTTTCTTATCAATTGTATCATTTGTTTAACGGGAAGAATATGCTGAAGATTACGCTTGCCTATTTGAAACCAAATTGGGAACAAATCAAAACGTTGGTGGGGATTGCTTCGCCAGCGGTTTTGCAGTTTGTGATTGCTTCGTGCAGCTGGATCTTTTTGGCTCAATTGGTGGCGACAACTGGAGGTGACAATGGTTCGGCAGGTTATCAGACGGCAATGCGGTTGATGATGTTTTTCCTTCTTCCAGCTTGGGGTTTGAGCAATGCAGCGGCAACATTGGTTGGACAGAATCTGGGAGCCAACGAGGTGCAACGTGCCGAAGATGCCGTGTTGAAAACCGCCAAATACAACGTGATTTATATGGCGTGTGTGATGCTGATTTCATTGTTGGGTGCCGAATTATTAGTAGCTTTTTTCACGAACGACCCCGAAGTGCAAGTATATGCCGTGAAGGCAGTTCGGGTGATAGCAACCGGCTATATCTTCTACGGTATTGGGATGGTTTTAATCAATGCGTTTAATGGTGCCGGTGATACTTGGACACCGACTTGGGTAAACCTTATCGGGTTTTGGCTGTTCCAGATTCCGCTTGCTTATTTCCTTGCAAAATATTTAGAGATGGGTCCAATGGGGGTGTTTATTGCGATTCCGGTTGCTGAAACGGCTATTACCATTGCGAGTTTTATTTTGTTTAAGAGGGGGAAATGGAAGAAGGTGCAGGTTTAGGTATTTTCAAAATTTAAAAACAACCCTGTTTTTATTTGTTAATTGTTTACTTTTAAGATAACTTTGCTGATGACCAGAGAAATTATATTTTATGAAAATCATTTCATTCGAGTTCTATCAAAAACAAGATGATAAGGTAAAAGATAAAATCAAGTATGTCCTTGAATTGATTAAACAAGTAGAAAAAGTTCCTGAAAAATTCTTAAAGCATTTAACTGGAACCAACGGACTTTATGAAATTCGAATTGAATACAAGTCAAACATTTACAGGATATTTTGCTGTTTTGATAAAGGAAAACTGGTAGTTCTTTTTAATGGATTTCAGAAAAAGACACAAAAGACACCCAAAAATGAATTGGACAAAGCATTGATTTTAATGAACAACTACTTTCAACAAAAAAACGAATTATAATGACAGCTTATAAAAACATAAAAAACTTTGATCAGCTTATAGAAGCTGAACACGGAAAAATTGGAACCGAAACACGAAATATCTACGAAGAAAAATCGCAGATGTTTATTATCAGCGAGATGCTTAAAGAAGCCAGAAAGGAAGCTAAAATTACGCAAGAACAATTAGCCGAAAAAACAGGCACAAAAAAAAGCTACATCTCAAGGATAGAAAACGGAAAGGGTAACATACAGCTTTCAACTTTGATCAGAATTTTTGAAGTTGGTTTGGGTAAAAGAATTGGGTTGACTTTTTTGTAATTATGCTTTAAGCATAAATCCTGGTTTAACTCTTAAAACTAAAAATGAGAGAAAAAAACATTACGCTTTATGTAAAGAAAATCAAAACAAGATGGAAACTAAAAGTTGGAAAGATATCAAAGACACCGTTTATGGCGAAAAAGGAACGGAACGCCGTGATGAGCTTGAACGCGATGTAGAAGGTTTTAAAATTGGACTGCAATTAAAGAAAACCCGAGAAGAAAAGCACCTGACCCAAACACAGCTTGGAGAACTTGTGGATAAAAAGCGTGAATATATTTCACGAATTGAAAATAATGGAAGTAATCTTACGCTTAAAACCTTGTATGATATTGTGGAAAAAGGACTTGGTGGGAAGGTGACGATTCAGATTGAGGTGTAGGGTTTATGATTTGGGATTTAGTGGGATTTTTTTTGGTTTTACGGGAAACCGTAATTTTTGTATTGGGATTATAGTTAAATTGCAATAAGATATCTTATCATATTTAGTTTTATCTAAGTTCCTGAATCAAAAAAAAAAATCTAACTACTAAAAATTGAAAAATTGAAAAAATTAATATTATAAACAATTTCTAAACTCAAAGCATTAAGACTTAACCTTAAAAAATTTACTTATGAAAATATCTTCTATTTGTAAAATTATATTTTATACTACATTTTTTATTTCTACTAAATCTATATCTCAAACTAATATATTTTTTAAAATACCAGATCCAGTAGTTTCTGAACAAAAAATTTAAAAATTTTGATTATTTTATGAATCTTGCTAGAGAGTCTTTCATTATTAATGATTATGACAAAACTTTTTATTATCTTAAAAATGCTGAGAAAGAAGGAATACATAATGGTCTATTTTGGTATTATTTAGGTATATCAGTTCACTATAGAGGTAACGAAAGTGCAGCTAAGAGATATTTAAAAAAAGGGTTTGAAAAATTTGGTTGTTTTGAATGTAGTGATGCTTATGAAAAGCTATAT
Source organism: Flavobacterium arsenatis (assembly GCF_031456785.1). NCBI lineage: Bacteria > Pseudomonadati > Bacteroidota > Flavobacteriia > Flavobacteriales > Flavobacteriaceae > Flavobacterium > Flavobacterium arsenatis. The sequence goes on along the minus strand of NZ_JAVDVI010000003.1, from coordinate 242,971 downwards.
GGTAAAAAGCTAAAATTTTAAACTTCTTCGCAAAGCTTTTTTAAGAAATGTAATGTTTCGAAAATATCTTTAATAAATCCAATAGTCCTCTTTAAACTTTCGCCTCCAACAAAAAGCAACAACTTTGTAACAACAAAAAAATAAAATTATGGATGTTTCAATTATCTCAATCGTAAACTCGAAAAAATACGAACCTAGAACCGGTTGGGATAAGGCATTTAAAAAAATGCATGATAACGGAGAAGATAAATTGCTTATGAACGATGTTTTTGAAGACGAAAATTTCGAGGAATGGATGTAATCAAATTTATCAAGAAAATTATACACGAAACCTTTGTAGAATTATACAAAAAACACTGTCTCTCGACAGTGTTTTTTATTTTAATAAATTGTGGATTATAAGGATGAGATTGCTTCGTTCCTCGCAATGACGAGATGGATTAATGGGGGAGGGTCCTTATTTAATCGAAAAACTCAAACTCAATTTATACACCAAATTATCTTTTGTTTCAGCATTTGCATATTCGCCATAGCGGTAAAAGATGCCTCCTCCTATTCCGAGATAACCCACATCCATATAATTCATTTTAACAAGATTATCGAGTTGCAGGCCGGTTTCCATAAAGATTTTCTTCTTGGTTTGGTAGGCAATCAGCTGGTTGCTGGTGGCATTTTTTTCGGACAAATCGCCCCAGCCAAAGTTATTGTGCAGGATAACACTCGGTTGGAATTTCCCTTTCTTGAACAAGAGTCCTCCAAAATTATGCGTGAGGAACAAATTGGCATATCGGTCGGATAAAAATTCATACGGAAGCATCGTTTGGAAATAGTTCGGAATCAAGTACGGATAATCCTTGTCGTAGCTTCCCTCGCCTGTAAACAACAAGCCATACGGCAACGGATTGTCGATAATTCCTGCTTCAAGTCGGTATTTTGTGGCTCCGAAATTCTTCGTAAAAAACGATTGTTCCAACCTCGCTTCTATCTTATCATAATTAAAATCGCTGTTCATCACGTCCTTGATTCCTTTTGAGTAGGAAACCGAAAGAATGGGATAGGTTGTACCCAATGAAAGTCGTTGGTTGAAAGACGTTACAAGTTTTTCCTTGAAGGCAAATCGCAAATCTATTCTTATGTTGCTGTCGTTATAATCCGTGTAAACCTGTCCGTTTTCGTGAAACTCGTAGAGGTATTTTGGCGTGGTTTCGCTTTGCGTAAACGTAACCTTCCACTTCAGATAGCGGAACGAACGGGCTTCTACATTAAAGCTTCCCTGTTTGACATTGTCCATCAAATAGGCTTGAAAATTTCGGAAATTGAGCATGTTCTGCATCGAATAATTGAGTCCATAATTTCCTGCTTCAACGAGATTGTCCTGGTATTTTGCACCAATCTTAAATTCATTTTCCTTGGACAAGGTATAGATGGCCTCGGCTCCATATTTCCATTCATAATCCCTTAATCCGTAGCCAAAGAAACCGCCAAGTGTCAGGTTTTCAAAGAGTTTTTCGTTGGTGTAAACGCCAAGGCCCAAGCGGTAGCCTTCGTATTTATTATAGACCAATGTTTTGGCTAGATCTAAATCGAAAACTCCAATCCCGATTTTGAACTGAGCCAGTTTCTCCATCGTGGTGAGTAACTTGTCGAAATTGTTTTCCTTCCCGATGCTGTCCACGACTCGATAGGTGACTTTTTCAGCTTCGGAAAGTTTTTCAATCCGATGCTTGTCCCAAAACAAAGTATCCTGTTTTGTCGCCATCTTGTCAATTCGAACGGATTCGAGGGCAAATTCCTTCTTACGAAGCGGAATGTCCAACTGCACTTCGCTGATGTAGCTTTTTCCATCAACCACCATTCCCAAATCGGTGAAAACCAAGGCATAATTCAACTGTTCTGGAAACCAATATTTGTTGTCGATGAAGGTATATTGCTGTTGGATTTTGATGTCGATCTTTCCTTTTTCGAACGGTGTGGCAATTACGTTCTGAACCGCATATTTATTGGAATTGATGTAAAGCGAACCCTTCAAACCTTCGATGTTTTTGTTTTTCCTAGGTTCGAACGAAATGATATAGATAGTGTCGTTTTTCTGAAAAAGGGTATCTTCTAACGTGAAACGGTATTTGTTTAAACTTCCCTTACTGATGGGGTTCAGGTATTGGATGTCGAACAATTTGATGTTGTCCTTATAAAACGAAAAAGGTTGCAAATCGGTTGCCAAAGAAGCAAAAGAAGGGTTTTGAAAACCCGAAACCTTGGTACCGATAACGACCTCTTCGCTGATATCCGGAGCGATGAACTTACGTTCGGAAACCGATTCCATCATAAAAAGAGGGCTGTCCTTGAGCAGTTTTCCTTTCATCTTCTTATTGATGCTATCGTTCTTGGTCTGGCCGTCGGTTTTAATATCATACACCGTCTTATTATAGGACGTGTATTTAAAGGTGGAGATATTCTCCGGATTATTCTTTTCCTTGTTGGCAATTACCTTTCGGATGATCGCATTGGCTGGATTTTCGCCAGGCTTGATGACAACCTCATCTAAATTATCGGCGGAAGCCTTCAAATAAATGGTGATGTTTTTGTCCTTTTGAAGTTTTACGGTCTGGGTTTCATAACCGATATACGTCACCGTCAAAGTGGTGAGCTCCTGACTCGACGAAAAGCTGAATCTACCATCAATATCCGAGGAAGTATAGAATTTCTGGTTGTTGTTGAAGATGAAATTCGCAAAGGCAAGAGGCTCTTTGGTTTCGGCATCGAGGATTTTGCCGGTAATAGTTTGGGAATAGGAATAAGGAACAAAAAAAATCGAGATTAATAGAATCTTTAGAAAGTTGTTCATTGTTAGGGTTTTGGTTTGGTTTTACAAATATAAAAATTAGAGTTTTCTTACACTTTTATTTTAGTTAAAATTATCATAACGTAATTCTATAAAATTATTGTAAAATTGTATAAGCTATTGAATATGAGTTAGAGTAATTTAGTATCAGATTAATAACCCCAAAATCGAAGACTATGAAAACGCTATCACTTATACTATCAATCGCTGTATTTTTTACTGCAGGCTACTTTTTTGTTGTTGATTTTACGGCTTCAACCGAAACGAATTATTTAATTTATATGGCACTTCTTGTCATCCTGATGCTGATTTGTGTAGTGGGTGTAATGATTAATCTTCCTATGATTTTGAGAAGAAGACGAGAAATGAAAGTACTGATTTACAACAGCTATTCAAAAAAAAGAGTTCAAAACAGAGAGTTCGACCGACAGTTCGGAATTTCTTAAAGATACCATCATAAAACCAACCTTTGACCAACTTTGATTGAAAAAGCGACTCGATTATTTGAGTCGTTTTTTTTATGCTGATTTGTGTAGTTTGCTTACATTTACTTTTATAAAATCAGCCATAATGAACGACACAGTTATCACTATTATTACTTTTATCATCGCCTTGGGAATAGGCATCTACATCGGAAAATTAATTTTTTCGGCACGCTTTCAATCCGAGAAAATTGGTTTAGAAGAAAAATTAATCGGCCTGACCGCCCAACATAACATCTTAAAGGAGCAATTTGTGTCTGAAAAGATTTCGGCCGAAAAGCAACTGCTTCAAATTTCGCAGGAAAAAGAAAACATCCGAACCGAGAAAGATGCACTCGCCATTCAATTATCTAAAAAAGAAGTCGATTTTGAAAATCTTTGGGAACGAAACAGCGAACAAAAGCAAGAAGTAGAAAAACTCCAGGAAAAATTTACAAAGGAATTTGAAAACCTTGCCAATAAAATATTAGAAGAAAAAACAAGCAAGTTTACGGAGCAGAATCGTGAGAATTTGAAAAACATCCTTTCGCCTTTGCAGGATAAGATTCATTTGTTTGAGAAAAAAGTAGAAGATACACACAAAGAAAGCATCGACTATCATGCCGCTTTACGTCAGCAGATTCTTGGCTTGCGTGAAATGAACGAGCAAATGAGCAAGGAAACCATCAACCTGACAAAAGCTTTGAAAGGCGACAGCAAGATGCAGGGGAATTGGGGCGAATTGGTTTTGGAGCGTGTTCTGGAAAAATCCGGACTGGAAAAAGGAAGGGAATATGACGTGCAGCAAAGTTTCACCAATACCGATGGACAACGTGTTTTTCCGGATGTTGTTGTGAATCTTCCTGATGGAAAAAAAATGATCATCGACTCGAAAGTTTCGCTCACGGCTTATGAAAAATACATCAATGAAGAAAGTGATCTTTTGAAAATCACTTATTTGAAAGAACACGTCAACTCGATTAAACGTCACGTTGAACAATTGGGAGAAAAAAACTATCACGACTTGTATCAAATAGAAAGTCCGGATTTTGTATTGCTTTTTATTCCGATTGAACCCGCCTTTGCAAGTGCCTTGAACGAAGACACTACTTTATACAACAGGGCTTTCGAGAAAAATGTGGTTATCGTTACACCATCAACCTTACTGGCGACTTTAAGAACAATTGACAGTATGTGGGCCAACCAAAAGCAACAGGAAAACGCTTATGAAATTGCACGTCAGGCAGGAGCTTTATACGACAAATTTGAAGGTTTTGTAACGGATCTGGTAAAAATCGGAAAGAAAATGGACGAGGCAAAATCCGAATACGGCAACGCGATGAACAAACTTGTGGACGGAAAAGGAAACCTGATAACAAGTGTTGAAAAACTCAAAAAAATGGGTGCAAAAGCCAAGAAAGCCTTGCCTGAAAATATATTGAAAAGAGCTTCAGATGAAGAAATAGAACTTTAATAATCGACTATGAAAAAATTTATCCTGATTGCCGTTTCCATCCTGATTGTTGGATTCGTTTCCTATTTTCTATTTGTTTATTATGCCACTTACAGTGAAGGCGTTCGTGCAGGCGAATTGATAAAAGTGAGTAAAAAAGGTGTGATGTTTAAAACCTGGGAAGGCGAAATGAGCCAGGGAATTGCTGGAGCACAAATTTTTTCATTCTCGGTTTTGGACAGTGACGAAAAAGTCATTGCCGATTTGAAGCAACTTCAAGGTCAGTATGTAAAAGTAACTTACATCGAACGTTACCGCACTTTTGCTTGGTGGGGCGACAGCCATTATTTTGTAACTTCGGTCGTTAAAGAAGAAGCTCCTTTTAATTTTAGATAAGTTTTAATTAAAAATTACGAATTAAAGCTTAAAACCAATGGTTGAAAAGCAGAGATATCCCATCATTATATTTGTTGTTTATGGAATTCAAAACTGTAAAAGAGTCCAAAATTATCCTTTCGGAACTGATGCTTCCGTCGCATTCCAACTTTAGTGGAAAAATCCACGGAGGTTATATTTTATCCTTGATGGACCAGATTGCATTTGCAAGTGCTTCAAAATATTCAGGTTTTTATTGTGTTACAGCTTCGGTTGATACCGTAGATTTCCTAAATCCGATAGAAATTGGCGAATTGGTTACCTTGAAAGCGAGTGTCAATTATGTTGGAAGAAGCTCGATGATTGTTGGGATTCGGGTAGATTCGGAAAACATACAAACCGGAAAAATAAAACATTGCAATTCGTCCTATTTTACAATGGTGGCAAAAGACAACGAAGGAAATTCTGCCACTGTTCCAGGACTTATTCTTTCCAATTATGAAGAAGTTCGACGCTTTTACAACTGCATCAAGCACATCTCGCTGAAAAAACATAAAAACCATCACGAGGAAGTGTTTGATTATAAATCAGATGAGGCTTTAAAGGGACTTGAAAAATATAATATCAAGCTTGAAATAAAATAAGAAATCGTTGTAACAGCTTTATTTCATTGAAAGTTTACAATATTCTAAAAACTATTGAACATATATCATTTATTTTTTATTAATGTTACGAAATAATTATTATTTTTGGTGGGATTATTAAATTTCCCCATGAAACATAATTACTTATTTATTTCTTTCTGTCTCTTTCTAATTATTGGTTTAAGCTCTTGTTCCGATAAAGAAGACGACTATGTCCCGATTGTCCCCGATCCAGTAGAAGAATCTCCCGTGGTTCTAGATTTGGCAAGGGTTCCCTATCAAACACTTTCCGAATACAAGCTTTTTGAAGGAGACATGAAAAACCAAGATCCTTCGCTTGGGGTTCTTCCTTATGAACCTATCAGCCAGCTTTTTACAGATTATGCACACAAGAAAAGATTTCTTTGGATGCCGAAAAATGTAAAAGCAACTTATAACAGTGATGGTAAAATTCTCGATTTTCCAACAGGAACCGTTTTAGTAAAAACCTTTTATTATGATAATGTACTTCCTTCCAACACTACAAAAATAATAGAAACCCGTTTGCTCATAAAAAAAGCCGATGGATGGATTTTCGGAGAATATGTATGGAACGAAAATCAAACCGAAGCCACCTTGCAAACCACCGGAAGTTATGTTGACCTGGAATGGATGGAAGGCACTTCCTTAAAAAGCACAACTTATAGGATTCCATCCGAAGCCGAATGTTTCACATGTCATAAATCCGGTCTTGATATTATTCCGATTGGAACAAAACCTCAAAATTTAAACAGCAGTTACACCTATGCAGATGGTGCATCTAACCAACTTTCAAAATGGGTAGAAATGGGGTATTTGGACAGCAATTATCCAACAGATATCACAACTGTGGTCGACTGGAAAAATACTTCCTTAGATATTGGCCTGAGGGTTCGTTCCTATCTTGACATCAATTGTGCACATTGCCATCAGCAAGGAAGCTATTGCGATTATAGACCGATGCGATTTGCATTTAATGAATCGGCAGATCCTGCCAATCTAGGAATCTGTATTTCACCGGATCAGGATTTAGGAAACGGATTGACCCAGATTGTATTTCCGGGAAGACCACAACGATCTGTTTTGGATTTCAGAATCAACTCAACAGATGAAGCTACAAGAATGCCGCTACTCGGAAGAACTCTTGTGCATGAAGAAGCTGCACAAATGATCAATCAATGGATTACACAACTTGAAGGTTGTGATTAATAATATTAAACCCTAAAATCAATAATCAATATGAAAAAACTTTTACTTTTATTTTTATTATCAATAACCAATTTTGTCGCTAACGGACAAAATACCTGTGCAACTGCACTGCCTGTAACTGCAGGAATTACGGTTACTGATGCTATAAACGGTGAGGTCCCAACTCCAGTATGCATTGCTGGTGGAACGGTTGCTACAGCCGGAAAATGGTACATTTATACTCCCGTAGGAAACCGCACAGTGACGGTAACAACTGATTTGAACATTAACATTGGAAAAGACCCACGTGTTCACATCTACAAAGGAGGTTGCAACAATCTTATTTGTGTCGCAGGCGATGATGACAGTGGAGTACTTGGAAATCCTGATGCTTTATGCAAAGTGACTTTTAATGCAATGTCTGGAACACCTTACTATATTGCCTTTGATAACAAATGGGACTCTAGTGGAATAACTTTTAATTTAATTGAAAATGATTACATTCCGCAACCAGTTTCTGTTGTATCTTTTACTCAACAACCTATTTCCCTTCAAGGAACATACAAGGATTGTGTAGTGGACATGAACGGAGATTATCTGGATGATATCGTTTCGGTTAGCAATGGTCAGATTCACATGTTGCTGCAAACAGAAAGTGGCACTTTTCAATCTGTGACCCGCACAACTCCAATTACTTCTTTCCAACCTTCTTGGAGTATTGCCGCCGGTGACATTGATAACGATGGATTTAATGATTTGATTTACGGAGGTGGTCAAGGTGTTGCCTTCATGAAGCAAAACAGCAACCAGACAGCCTTTACAATGATGTCAACTCCTGAATATGTTTTTTCACAAAGAACCAATTTTGTCGACCTAAACAACGACGGACATTTAGATGCTTTTGTTTGTCACGACGTTGATCCCAATGTTCGTTATATGAATGATGGTAATGGCAACTTTACTTTCTTTCAAGGTGGAATGGGCGACTATGATGCAGGTGGAAATTACGGATCTATATTTGTAGATTATGATAATGATGGCGATATGGATTTGTTTATTGCAAAATGCGGAAGTGGTCCAATTGATGAACTCCACAGAAACAATGGCGACGGAACTTTCACAGATGTAAGTATTGTTGCTGGAATGGCAGAACCTTCCCAATCATGGTCCTCTGCCTGGGCAGATTTTGATAATGATGGCGACATGGATGCAATGATTGGAGCCAGCTCAAATTCTAATGGCGGACATAAATTAAGACGCAATAACGGCGACGGAACATTTACCGACATTACTTTCGGATCTGGCCTTGACGTCTTTTCTACAACTAATATTGAAAACGTTGCCCACGACTTTAATAATGATGGTTTTGTTGACCTATTTATGGGAGGAAATACCATCATGATCAACAATGGAAACATGACTTTTACACCGAATCCTATCAATACGGCAGTTGGTTCTATTGGAGATTTGAATAATGATGGTTTTCTCGACATTCAGCTTGGGAATAATATTTTCCTAAATAATGGCAACGACAATAATTGGATCACACTAAGCCTGCAAGGTGTTACAAGTAATCGAAACGGAATTGGAGCCAGGGTTGAATTGTATGGAGCCTGGGGAAAACAAATTCGAGAAGTAAGAAGTGGAGATGGATTTAGACACATGAGTACTCTTAACACTCATTTTGGAATTGGAACAGAAGAAACAATTACTAAACTTGTAATTAAATGGCCTTCAGGCATTGTAGATGAAATTTTAAACCCTGCAATAAATCAAAAAATATTAGTTACAGAGAGCAGCACTCTTGGCGTGAATCCTTCGGTGGCTAGCAAGTTTACAGTATATCCGAATCCAACAAAAAACATACTGAACATTGAATCTGCTTCATTTGATATTAAAACAGCAACCGTTTATGATATAACCGGACGAGTGGTCCTAACTTCAAAAGTAAACAATCAAACCATTGATGTTCATTCTTTGTCAACTGGAACTTACATCCTCTCGTTAATCGATGCAGAAGGTAAAAATCACATTCAGAAATTCATTAAGAATTAAAATATTGAACTTATAAACAAAAAGAGCGTCCAAGTTGCAAACACCTGGACGCTCTTTTTATGTTTGAAAAATATATTAAAACACCCTTGCCAAATTAAATCCGAAGAAAATATCTCCTTTTCCCCAATCTCCTGTGGTTTGACCTAAATATCCTGCTTCGTGGATTCCTTGAGAACTTGTGAAATGCATTTGGAAAACGTGACCGCCCGTTTCTAAATCTACACCAACAGACAACGGATTTTTATAAATAGAACCACTTGCCCTGTTCAAATGGGCAGCATAATCAACATTCACCGACCAACGGCTTGCAATTTTATATCGTCCTCCCACTCCAATGGCATATTGGCTGTTGTCCTGCAAATCATTCTCTACAAAATTTTCATGGAAAAAAGTCGGAGCCAGTTCTAACGACAATTTATCGGAGAATTTTCTTGAAACCAAAACCTGTGTTACATACATCAATCTGTTTTCAAAATTCATCTTCGGATAATTGCTTTCCTTCAAAGTATTATTGATGGCAACACTGTTGAAGCCTACAATTGTAAACGGAAAACCATCCTTGATTTGATTCTGCAACCTGTATTTCACCGAAAAGTCATAGGCCAATTCGCTTCTGGCTCCACTCACTGTTAGCCAATCCTTTAATCCGTAAAGAAATTTTATCTGGGTGTTGGCATTATCCAAACCATAAAACCCTTCAAAACCATCTTTTATTGAGCCAAAACGGTGTGCTACAATAAAATACATATCGCCCTTTGCTGCCAGTTTTGTCGATTCAAGATTAATAATCTTCAAGCCTTTAAAAGCCGATTCTACCTTTTCATTGGTTACAGTCGAATCGATTTCGGCCAATAAATCGTCCTGTGCAAAAGTCATTATCGGAAAAAGTAAAAGAAAGAGTAATTGTTTTTTCATGGATATGGATTTAATTGTTTTGAAATTTACGTATTAATTGCAATTTTGGTTTATTCTGCTTTTGTAGCCTGATCGATTTTGAATTCCTCCAGCAAATCATCATACCCTACAAATCTTCCTTTGATTGTAATTGCATCTTGAAGATTGATTTTCGGAAGCACCGAATCGGTAAAAACAACAGATAATTTTTCGTCGATAATAATCGAATGTGAAGGGAAATCTACATCGGTAACTTTTCCGTATATCTGAATAGTCTTATCCGCATATTTTGAATTGGCCAAGCTGTCATTTTCAGAAAACTCTTTTGACAAACCTGAAACCGTTAGATCAAAAGCAGCATTTTCTGTAGCAATATCTCGGTGTCCTTTATAAGCATAAAAATACAATCCTATGCTTGCAAGTATTAAAATAACTATAATAATTAGTAGTTTCTTTTTCATTTTATTTTTTTTGAGACAAATTTAATTAAATTATTTACCTATGCTCATTATCTTAACTTTATTATCTAATTTTGGAAAAAATAGTACCACTATGAATTTAAAAAATACGTTGCTTTTCACTTCTCTCGTTCTTGTTTTAATTAGCTGTACAAATGACAGCACCAATGATCTAACAGAACCTCTTGACATCAATCAAACCGTGAAATTTAGTTCCGTTCAATCCATAATGCAAAACAACTGCAACAACTGTCATGGAAATCCAACTTCGGGCGGTGCTCCAATTTCGCTGGTAACCTATAACGAAGTAAAAGCCGCTGTATTAGAAAGCGACTTGATTGGAAGAATGTCTATTGAAAACGGCGGCGACGGACTCATGCCTGAAGGCGGGCCAAGGTTGCCACAAACCACTATTGATGTGGTGATTAAATGGCAGGCGGACGGATTTCAAGAATAAAAACAAAATCAATATCATGAAAAAATCAATACTTATTTGTTTCTTACTTTGTGCTACAAGCTTTTTTGCACAAGAGAAAATGGTTACCAAAACCGGCAAAGTCAATTTTGAAGCTTCTGTTCCTTCGTTTGAGGAAGTGAAAGCCAAGAACGAGGGCGTTACTTTTATATTGAATTCAAAAACCGGAGAAGTAGCCAGCCTTGCCCTGATGAAAGGCTTTCGTTTCAAGATTGCCTTGATGGAAGAACATTTCAATGAAAATTACATCGAAAGCCATAAATATCCAAAGGCTACCTTTAAAGGGAAAATTGAAGATTTTGATGCAACTACACTTACCGCCACTGCAAAGGAATATACCATCAAAGGAAAATTAGAACTTCACGGAAAAACCAAAGAGGTTGCCTCGGTTGCAAAAATCAGGAAAACCGATGCCGGAATAGAAATCATATCGAGCTTTAGTGTCAATGCTAGTGATTTTGACATCTCGATTCCAAATGTTGTAAAAAACAAGGTATCAAACAAGATTGACATCCGATCTGAATTTACAGTTAAATAGGTTTCCAGAAAACAACGCTTTAAGTTATTGCCACATTTGAAATGCTTTTCGAAGGTTTTTATAGCCTCAAAATCATTTTGAATGTGGCAATCTTTTTTAGGCTGTCATAACTACCCCCTACTATTGTCGTTAATGCACAGTTGAAATGAAAATTACATCCGCTAAATTTGTAAAGATGAATAAAGTAAATCTTTTTAGAATGATACGAAAAGTAACCTTTTCAATACTAGCAATTTTATTTATAACTTCCTGCATAAGCAATAAAATGGGAACAACTAACACTAATTTGGATTTTAAGAGTGGCTATTCGGATGTGAATGGCATAAAGATGTATTATGAACTATACGGAAAGGGAAAGCCGTTGGTACTGCTTCATGGAGGCGGTTCTACCATCCAGACATCGTTTGGAAGAGCCATACCCTTGTTTTCCAACAGGCAACTCGTTTGTGTGGAGTTACAAGCCCACGGACGAACATCCGATAGAAATGCAGCACTTTCATTTGAACAGGATGCAGACGATGTTGCCGCACTACTAAAAAACCTCAACATCCAAAAAGCCGATATACTCGGCTTTAGCAATGGAGGAAACACTGCCTTGCAAATCGCAATCCGTCATCCCGAACTTTGCAATAAAATTGTTACGGCATCCATTCTGCTAAAACGAGAGGGGACCTTTCCTCAATTTTGGGAGTTTATGCAAAACGGAACCTTCGAGCAAATGCCTCAACAATACAAGGATGCCTTTATGAACGTGAATCCCGACAGTACCAAACTGATCACCATGTATCAGAAATGTGCAAACAGGATGATTGATTTTAAAGACTTCCCAGACGAACAAATAAAAGGAATAAAAGCTCCCGTGCTTCTTATAAACGGAGATACCGACGTAGCCACTTCCGAACATGTTGTGGCAATGTCCAAACTTATTCCCAACTGCAAATTGGCAATCATTCCTGGAGGACATGGAGCTTATATTGGAGAAATAACAACCCTAAAAGAAAAGTACAATGGCACTGATTTTATTGTTCCGATTATTGAAAATTTCCTTGATGAAGCAGCAACAAACTAACAATCAATATAAAGAAACTATGGAAAAAATAACCGTAAGCACAACCGTAAACGCATCTATTGAAAAAGTATGGGACACTTGGACAAATCCTGAACACATTGTCAACTGGAACAATGCTTCAGAAGATTGGCACACACCGTTTGCCGAAAACGACTTAAAAATGGATGGAAAATTCAAATCTACCATGGCAGCCAAAGACGGCAGTATGAGTTTTGATTTTGAAGGCATTTATACTACCGTAGAAAACCACGAAAAGATAGCATACAAAATGGCTGATGACCGGGAAGTAATCATCCTTTTTGATAACTTGGGCGACCGCGTGAAGATTACAGAATCCTTCGATCCTGAAAGTGAAAACTCTTTGGAAATGCAAAAAGCTGGCTGGCAAGCAATCATCGATAGCTTTAAAAAATATACTGAAAGTATCTAAACAAATTATCTAGAAATACACTTTAAACAAAATCATATTGCTATGAAAGCAACCAAGAAACAATTAATTATAGGTTGGACATTAAGCGGATTGGTAATTCTCTTTATGCTTTTTGACGCAACAATTAAATTCCTAAAACCAGTAGAAGTCATCCAAACTACCGTAAACGAACTTGGATATACTGAAGATCACATTTCTATACACGGAATTCTAGCACTAATAGCAACGTTGCTCTATGCTGTTCCAAGAACATCTATTTTAGGTGCAATTCTTTTAACTGGATATTTTGGTGGTGCAATTGCCTCTCATTTAAGAGTGGACAATCCAACATTTAGCCATACGCTATTTCCCCTTTACGTTGGTTTATTAACTTGGGGCGGACTATGGTTAAGAAATATAAAACTTAGACAGATATTCCCATTTGCTACACAAAACAATATTAATAACCTTTAAACACACTTGCTATGGAACCAATCGTTATCAATTTTACCTTCAATGCTCCTCTGGAGAAAGTTTGGAATGCCCTATCAAACGAAACCGAACTCAAGAAATGGTACTTCCCTGTGGAAGATTATGAGTTTGAGGTGGGAAAAGAATTTACGTTCTACGAAAGTACCGAATCTCAAAAGTACTTTCACAAGGCCCGTTTTCTAAACATCATTCCCAATCAACTGATTGAACACACCTGGGAACATCCCAACGATTCCAAAGGAAGTTCCGTTGTGAAATGGGAATTGAAAGCCGAAGGTGATTCCACAAAAGTGACCCTCACCCACACCGGTACCGAAAGCTTTGAAGATGCAGGACCAGACTTTACAACAGCCAATTATGAAATGGGATGGACTGCCATTGTAGGCACCTCGCTTCGCAATTACCTCTACAACATCTCAAAATTAGAATTTACGGTAGAAATCAAAGCCACTCCACAAAAAGTGTGGCAGGAACTCTGGGACAAGGAATCCTATAAAACTTGGACGAATCCTTTTTGCGAAGGTTCCTATTATGAAGGCGAAATCAAGCAAGGCAATAGGGTTCATTTCCTGACACCATCAGGCGAAGGCATGTTTTCGGACATCTTTTATCTGAAAGAAAATGAAATCACGGTCATCAAGCACCTGGGGGTTTTAAAAAACTTCGAAGAACAGCCTATGGACGAGGAAACCCTGCAATGGTCGGGCTGTTTTGAAATCTATAAGCTGACAGAAGTGGAGGGCAAAACCCACTTCAAGGCCGAAGTAGATTCCTTGGAAAAATATGTAGGACACATGAACAAAACTTTCCCGCTGGCGTTGCAGGAACTAAAGAGAATATCCGAAATCAATTAACACTTAAAAACAAATAAAATGGCAAAAGTAAATCCTTATTTATCCTTTGACGGCACTTGCGAAGCGGCATTTACCTTCTACAAATCAGTATTTGGGGGCGAATTCCCCTATTTGGGCTACTACCGAGACATGCCTCCGGCCGAAGGTTTTGAAATGCCGGCCAGCGAAGGCAATAAAATCATGCACGTTTCCTTGCCAATTGGTGGCGACACGATGCTTATGGGGTGCGACAGCTCCGAAGCTTTTGGACAAAAGCACATCAACGGCACCAACTTTTCGGTCTATCTTACCGCCGAGAGCAAGGAAGATGCCGACCGTCTTTTTAGCGGACTATCAGCTGGCGGAACCGTAACTATGCCGATGGAAAACACCTTCTGGGGCTCCTATTTCGGGATGTTCTCCGATAAATTTGGCATCCAATGGATGGTTGGTTTTGATGAGTGCGAGGAGAATTAGATATTGTCTTCATCCTCAAACAATAAGATAAATCCCAAAATACAAATTCCAAAATACAAATAAGCTTCAAGTATCAATTTCAAAAATTCAAAAACTTTTCTTCGTGTGGAAAAGGTTTGAAAAATTGAAATTTTAAGAATTGGAATTTATTTGTATTTTGGAATTTTTCTTTTGTCTCTCTTCTGATTTTTTACAAAAGCTTAGGAACAGTTAAATGCACTTAATTTTATCGAACAGTATCTTGAAACTACTCTTCATACTCCTGCTCTTTGGGGGTATTATTTTTTTTACTCAATCCAAACTTAACAACTTCAGCTCGTTTTAAAAACAGAATAAAAAACTCCTTCATAAATTAACAACTCTATAACTCCCAGCCTTTTCTTAATTAACTTTCTTTGCATTGTGTAACAAAATTGTTAAACCACAGTCTTACATTCAAATCAAATCTAAAAAAGATGAAATTAAGGATCCATAACATCAAAAATTTTTATTTCCTGGCACTAACCATGTCATTATTAAGCATAAATGCTAATGCCCAATCAAAGGACAAGCAAATACAAGTTGACATTGATTTGAATGCCGTTAAAGACGATAAAGTAATGGTTACTGTTACTCCGCCAAAAATCACCACCAACGAAGTGACGTATCACATCCCGAAAATCATACCAGGAACCTATTCCGAAGATGATTACGGAAAGTTCATCGAAAACCTAAAAGCCTTCGATGCAAAAGGAAACGCACTCACAGTTGCCAAGATGGAAGAGAATTCCTGGACCATCAAGGATGCCAAGAAGTTGAGCAAAATCACCTATTATGTCAATGATACTTACGACATTGAGGACACACACGATATCTTCTCTCCAGCAGGAAGCAACATCGAAGAAGGCAAGAACTTCATGATCAACACCCATGCTTTTGTGGGGTACTTTTCAGATTTAATCGAGCTTCCTTACAAGGTAAACATTGCCCATCCGGCAACACTTTGGGGAGCTACAGCAATGGTTGATACGGATGCAAGCGACACAAAAGACACCTTCAACACCGCTCGTTATGCCGAATTGGTAGAAAACCCAATCATGTATTCAAAACCAGACTACACAACTTTTACCATCAACGGAATGGAAATCATTATTGCCGTTTATTCTCCAAACGGACTCATAACTGCCGAAAGCATCACACCGGAAATGAAAACGATGATGACGGCCCAAAAGAATTTCTTGGGTAAATTCAACTCTACCAAGAAATATGCAGTATTGCTTTATCTTTCCGATATGAACCGTGCAGATGCCAAAGGCTTCGGAGCCCTTGAACATCCAACCTCCACAACGGTAGTAATGCCCGAGATGATGCCGAAAGAACAATTGGCCGAACAGTTGAAGGATGTGGTTTCACATGAATTCTTCCATATCGTTACACCACTGACTATCCATTCAAAGGAAATCCAATATTTCGACTACAACAAGCCGAAAATGTCTCAACATTTATGGATGTATGAAGGCGTTACCGAATATTTTGCCAATCTGTTTCAGGTCAACCAAGGGCTGATTACCGAATCGGAATTCTACCAAAGGATGTCCGGAAAAATTGCCAACTCACGAACAATGGACGACACCATGCCGTTCACAAAAATGAGTGCCGAAGTCTTGAAAAAACCCTACAAGGACCAATATTTGAACGTATATGAAAAAGGAGCCTTGATTGCAATGTGTCTCGACATCGAAATCCGTGAAAAAAGCAACGGCCAAAGAGGAATTCTAGACCTGATGCAGAAACTTTCAACCGAATACGGAACCACAAAAGCCTTCGACGACAAAGATCTTTTTGCCAAAATCACACAGTTGACCTATCCAGAAGTGGGGCAGTTCCTAAACACCTATGTAGCAGGACCAACCCCTATTCCCTATGAGACTTATTTTGCAAAGATGGGTGTCACAAAAGGAATTATGGAAGTCCCAACCAACATTTTTATCCATAACCAAGCACCCGTTCTCACCGTTATGGACCCAACAACAAAAGAACTCATCATCATTCCCGGAGCCGAATTAAACGAATTCATGAACACCATCGGCATCAAGGGCGGAGACGTACTCTTGGAAGTAAACCAAGTAAAATACAACCTCGATAACGTAAACGACCTTATCATGATGAGCATGGCACTAAAAGACGGCGACCCAATAACCTTCAAAGTAAAACGCGACGGCAAAGAGTTAACCCTAAAAGGAACCACAAAAATCCCAACAGAGAAAGCCGAAGGCTACCAAGCAACAGACGCTTCAAAAGAAAAACTAAAAGAAGCTTGGTTAAAAGGATAAGGAGCGAAAGGCTAGGGCATTTTGGGAATCCATTTTCCTGCTTTCCGCAATAGTTTTTGTTCTGAACCCCAGAACAAAAAGCTATTTGCTCCAATCAGGGCTACAAAGCAAATCATAAAACCTGAACCTGAAAAAAAGAAATCATATTAATCCCCAATTTAAAATCTAAATTGGGGATTTTTTCATTATTTTGCCGAACATTAAAAAGCAATAAAAATTTACAAATGAAAAACGCTGTCGTTGCCCTATTTTCAATATTCCTAATCATCAGCTGTAGCAAAAAAGAATCGGACAAAAACCTTCACATAATAGGAAACATCAAAGGATTGCAGGAAGGAAAACTATACCTTCAAAGAATTGTCGATACCAACCTAGTAGCAATCGACTCCGTAATCCTTGACGGAAAATCCAATTTCGAATGGCATTTGGATATCGAATCGCCAGAAATGTTCTATTTGTTCCTCGACCGTGGCGTTACCAACTCTGTAGACAACAACCTTCCTGTTTTTGTAGAGCCAGGAACCATCAACATAGAAACCGATTTGAAACGTTTCTTCGCCGAAGCCAAGATAACAGGTTCAAAAAACCAGAAACTCTACGAAGACTATAAAAAGATAAATGCACGATTCACCAACCAAAACCTAGAACTTTCAAAGGAGAGATTTGACGCCATCAGATTCAACAGACCATCAGACGTTCCTGCTATAGAAAAAAAGATAGAAAGCAACCTAAAAAGAAAATACCTCTATGCCATCAATTTTGCCATTACAAACAAAGATTTTGACATTGCTCCTTACATTGCTTTATCCGAAATCAGCGATGCCAACATCAAATATTTAGACACCATCAATAATGCATTGCCAGAGAGCGTAGCAAAAGCCAAATACGGAAAACTACTGTCAAAATATATTGAAGACGTGAAGAAAGTTGAAAAATAAAAAACTACCGTTTCAAAAACCAAAAAACAAAACCAAAAAACCATCCGCCGTCGTGGATGGTTTTTTTTTATATATCGATTAGTGAAAATTTGTGAAATTCGTGTTGGTGTTTTCAAGAAGTAAATTTCCAAGAAAATCAAAAACCTATAAAACCAAAAAACCACCACATTGCTGTGATGGTTTTCTTATTGAGCCGGCGGAGGGACTCGAACCCACGACCTGCTGATTACAAATCAGCTGCTCTAGCCAACTGAGCTACGCTGGCGACTTCAATACGAGTGCAAATATAAGACTGAAATTTAATTTTCCAAAAAAAATCTGCACTTTTTTATTGTTTTTTTCTACTGCAATTCGTTGATTTTAGCAACCAATTGATTTGCAGCTTGTTCTAAATCTGCGTTAATTTGTTTGAAGTGTGCTTTTTTGTTTTCAACATTCTTTGCATTCACTTTTGCAATCAAAGTATCGAAAGAAGCAATCGCCTCATCAATTAAAGCATTAGTTTCTGGAGTTGGTTTTCCTGTTGTTGACATTTCAAATAAGTAAACTGCCTCAATAATATCTCCTAAAACGTAGTTGATGTCTTTCTTTAAATTCTTAATGTTTGCCATTGTATTTTTTAATTTTAATTTGCGATTGCAAAAGTACACATAATCTTCTTATAACCCACTATGAAATGTAAATTTCTAAAATTGAAGCATTTCCGCTGATTTTAAACATGTTCATCCCTGCAGGAATCAAAACGGTAGCGCCTTTTTCATAGGTATATTTTTCATCGTAGTATTCAATTTCAAAATAACCATCCACACACATATAAACCGTAAAGGATTCAAACGTTTTGTCAATTTCTATTGTGCCTTGAAGCGGAAGTACGTTTGTGGTAAAGTACGGACAATCAACAATTTCGTTAAAAACGTTTTTTTGGGTTTGGTATTTTTTCTGGGTTTCAACAACATTATAATTGATTGCATCGAGAGCCTGATCAACGTGCAATTCCCTTGTGTTTCCTGATGCATCTACACGATCAAAATCATAGATTCTGTAGGTAATGTCAGAAGTTTGCTGGATTTCGGCCAAAACGATTCCGGCTCCAATTGCGTGAACTGTTCCTGTTTCGAGAAAGAAAACGTCGCCTTCTTTGGCTGGAACTTGCTCTAAAATGGAAAGCAAATTTTTGTTTTTTAGATTTTCCAAGTACTCTTGTTGGTTGGATTTTTCCTTGAAACCTACAATTATACGAGAACCTTCGTCGGCTTGCATGATGTACCACATTTCGGTCTTGCCGAAAGAATTGTGGCGTTCCTTTGCCAATTCATCATTTGGATGCACTTGTATGGAAAGGTCTTCCCTGGCATCAATGAATTTAAAAAGCAAAGGGAATTGTTTTCCGAAACGTTCGTGCACTTTTGTTCCAAGGACTTCATCGGGAAAATTATTGATTAGGTCTTGAAGTGATGTTCCTTTATGTTCACCGTTTGCAATAATGCTAATATCGCCTTGAACTGTTGAAAGTTCCCAGCTTTCGCCAGTTATTTTAGAAGTAATGTCTTTGTTTAGGACTGTCTTTAATTTTTCGCCTCCCCAAATTCTTTCTTTCAAAATGGGGTCGAACTGTAACGGATATAATGCTGGATTCATATTGAGTTTTGTTTCTACAAAGTTGGGAAATTTTGGGTTTTTTCCATTACACTATTTTGTCAATTGTTTACACTAATTCGCAATTTTGGCCCAAAAGATTCAAAAGGAATATGGATTTTCTAATAGCCCCGACAGGAGGGAAAATCCTTTTTTCAATTGCCTCGGGTTTTAACCCGAGGCAATTGAAAAAAGATTGGAAGGATGGCGGGAACATGGATAAAAAGCATGCCCGAACGATTCGCTCCTAATTATTCGCCACGATAGGTAACGAAGTTTCTTGGTGTTTCGTAAAGCACAACTTCGAGATCGAAATCGGGATTGATTTTTTGTCGGAGTTTGTTCCAGATGACGACCACGATATTTTCGGCAGTTGGGTTTAGGTTTTCGAATTCGGGAACATCTAAATTCAAGTTTTTATGGTCGAACGGGACTTCGACTTCCTGATAAATCAAATCGCTCAAATCTTTAATGTCCATGACATAACCAGTTTCTGGGTCGATGGCTCCGGTAACGCTAACGGTAAGGTCGTAATTATGACCGTGAAAGTTGGGGCTGTTGCATTTTCCAAATATCGAATCGTTTTTCTCGAACGACCAATCCTTTCGGTACAACCTGTGAGCGGCATTGAAGTGGGCTTTTCTGGAAATAGTTACTTTCATGAGGATTTGGGATTTAGGATTTGAGATTATAGGATTTGGAATTTACAACTTGTGTTCCTCAAGATAGTGATAAAATTCGTCAAAAATAATCTTGAACCAAACGGTATAGATTTCTGGATGGAGCTGCATGTCGCTTTTTACGTCTTCGATGCACATCCATTTCCAGCTTTCTACTTCTTCTGGATTTATTTCTGGAGCTTCGTTGTAATAGCCAATCATTACGTGGTCGAGTTCGTGCTCGGTCAGGCCGTTATCGAATGGGGCTTTGTATATGAAATGAAAAAGTTCCTTGAGTTCGGTTTTGAAACCCATTTCTTCAAACAAACGGCGTGTTCCGGCTTGAACATTCGTTTCGCCTTCTCGCTGGTGGCTGCAACAGGTGTTGGTCCACAAAAGAGGTGAATGGTATTTTTGCGAAGCTCTTTGTTGCAACATGATTTCGTTTTTTTCATTGAGAATAAAAACGGAGAAAGCACGATGCAATACGGCTTTTTCATGTGCTTCAAGTTTTGGCATCAGGCCAATTTGCTCGTCTTTTTCGTTGACTAATATTACTTTTTCTTCGGTCATTTAAATGGTATAACTCGTTCAAAGGTAGTAAAATCTTGCGTTTCTTTGAACGCTTTTTAGATTATTGGAAAGTTTAACGAATGTTGAAGGGGGAAAATCATTTCAGGCTTTCTCCTATTTTCAAGGCACATTTTTCGCCATCTATTGCTGCCGAAATAATTCCACCTGCATAACCAGCACCTTCAGCACAAGGATATAAACCCTTGATTTGAACGTGTTCTAAAGAAATTTGGTCACGAGGAATTCGAACTGGTGATGAAGTACGCGATTCTGGTGCATGAAGTATGGCTTCGTTGGTATAATAACCTCGCATTGATTTACCAAATTCGGTAAAACCTTGACGTAATATTTGGGTAAGAAATCCTGGGAAAACGTGACCTAGTTCTACCGAAGTTGTCCCTGGAACATAAGAAGTTTTCGGAATATCGGCTGAAACTTTTGTTTGTGTAAAATCGACCATTCTTTGAGCTGGAACTTTTTGCGTTTCTCCAGCCAAATGCCATGCTTTTTGTTCGATGCTTTTCTGGAATTCCATTCCGGCCAAAGCTCCGAATTTTGCATACGGCTTGAAATCTTCCAATTTCAATTCAACCACGATTCCGGAATTGGCTGTAACTTGGTCTCGTTTTGAAGGCGACCAACCGTTGGTTACCACTTCTCCCGGACTTGTTGCACAAGGAGCAATCACGCCACCAGGACACATGCAAAACGAATACATTCCTCTTCCATTCACTTGCTTTACGATAGAATAAGGTGCTGGCGGAAGATATTCTCCTCGATAATCACAGGAATATTGTATTTTATCAATCAGCTCTTGAGGATGTTCGGCTCGAACTCCAAGAGCGAAAGGCTTGGCTTCTATAAATATTTTTTTTCTGTCTAATAATTCAAAGATGTCTCGGGCCGAATGTCCTGTTGCAAGAATTAATTTCTTTGCATTGATGGTTTCACCTTTTTGAGTGACAACTCCTTGAACTTCATTATTCTTCACTAAAATATCCACAACGCGGGTTTCAAACAAAACCTGACCGCCAAATTCAATGATTTTCTCACGGATGGACTTGATGATTTTTGGTAATTTATTGGTCCCGATATGGGGATGTGCCTCAATCAGGATATCTTCGGATGCACCAAAAGCGACAAACAATTCGAGAATTCGGTCCACATCGCCGCGTTTTTTAGAACGGGTGTATAATTTTCCGTCCGAATAGGTTCCGGCTCCACCTTCGCCATAGCAATAATTGGAATCTTCATTCACAATATGGTCGCGGTTGATGGCTTTCAAGTCGCGTCGTCTTTCTTGCACGTCTTTTCCCCGTTCGAGTACTATCGGCTTCAAGCCTAATTCAATTAACTGAAGTGCCGCGAAAAGTCCGGCGGGTCCTGCTCCAACCACCAATACTTCTTGGGCTTTGGAAACATCTTTGTAATCTGGAAGTTCTATTTTTCGTTGCACAAATTCTTCTCCTTGGAAGAAAATCAAAACCTTGAGATTGATTTTTATGGCTTTCTGACGTGCATCAATTGAACGCTTTAGAATCGTTATATGCTGAATTTCCTTGACAGAAGTCTGGATTAATTTTCCAATATGTTCCTTCAGCAATTGTTCGTTGACAGCTACTTCGGGTGAAACTTGAATAAGGAGTTCTTTTGACATATTGAAATTTTTGGCAAAAATAAGGATTTGAAATTACAAAACGGCATATCGCTATTTCCTAACTTCATAAGCTCGTAATGCAAACGATGCCAACCAATGTTCGCCTTCATAATTCCCATCGACCACCGAAGGTAATGAAAAATTCAAATGTGTATCGGCTAATGGTTTTAGATGAGAAAATTGTTTTGGATATTGATTGACAAGGAAATATAAATTCCAAGCCCGACTAAAATTCAGCCCGTCAAGATGTACCAAATGACCATCGGTTCTGTCGGAAACTTTGGCAACTTCCCATGTAAAATCTTTTTTGGAAAGAGAAGGAGCAAATCTTTTCAACCAAATCAAAAACCCATGTTCTGGCAAAATTCTTTGCATGATGCCAATTTCTTCCATACACGGAGAAAGGAAATCAGTTCCGCTTGGTTCCCATGTGAACGGACAATTTTCATCGTTTTGGAACAATCGAACAGCATTTTCCTTTATGCTTTTTTGGAATAACACATTTTTAGAATGAAATGCATAATCCCAAGCAAACGTCAATCCGAATGCGGTATTGGAATGGGTTCCGACTCTGATCGGATATAATAATTTTGGTAGAAATTCAATATATCTTTCGATAACCAAATCAGATAAAGGTTTTAAATTCTGTGCCAATTCTTTTGCAAATGGTTCGTTTGAAATTTCCAATTCCAATTGCAATTTCAAGAGCCAAACCCAACCATAAGTTCTTTCAAATGATTTTTCGTGAGCTTTGGAAAGATAATGTACTTCTGTTTGGATGTTTTCTTTTGAAAGATTGATTTTTAGTTTATTGATGATTTCTTTCTTCTTGTCAAGATTGGGATAATGATTCAAAAGATACACCAAACTCCAATGACCGTGAACAGACGAATGCCAATCGAAACAGCCATAAAAAGCGGGATGCAATACTTTTGGCGATTGAATTTCGGTACTATCAATCAACAACTGACTTAATTTATTCGGATATTCCTGTTGAAGACATTTTACAGGAAGTGTTGCGAGATGATTAGCTTTTTCGAGTGTGAGCTCTTGGGAAAAAACTATTGAGGAGAAAAGTAGGAAAGTGTAGCTTAGAAACTTCATAAGAAAAAATTTACCTTCAAAAATACTAAAAGCAAATCTTTTAATCCTTCTATCTGTAAATCTTTTAGTCTTTAAATCCAATATCAATATCTTTGTAAAAAAAAAATCAATGTCCAGACAAATAAAACTAATTTGGGATTTTAGAGGACCTGCTTCCGCAAAAACTGCCGAACACCACGAGATTCATCTTAAAGAATATATTCAGATTGAAAAGCTCCCTTTAAACATTACAGGTTTTGAAATTTTCAACGAAATGCATGCCATCGCTTTTATGGTCGTAACCGATGAATTTATGATTCCAGTTCGTGATGCTTTGAAACCACATCGAGGGGAGGTTTTTTAGTTGGCAGTGTTCAGTCGCAGTTGGCAGTTCCTCACTGTGACTGAAAACTAAACACTAATTCGCCACTTCGCTGATAAATTTGATTCGCATTAATCGAAGTTCTTCGGTATCATAATCGCCGTCAAATTCCTTCAAGGCATCTTTTATATTATCGGATTCGGCTTCCATGAAATAATCGAAGATTTCTTCTTGTTGGTCGTCGTCCAGGATTTCATCAATCCAATACTTGATGTTGAGTTTTGTTCCTGCATAAACAATCATTTCCATTTCCTTTATCAACGAATCCATGTCCAATCCTTTTGCAGAAGCTATATCTTTGAGCGATAACTTTCTATCAATATTTTGAATGATATACAATTTATTGGCAGAGTTTACACCGGTAGATTTCACCACCAAATCATCTGGTCTAATAATATCATTATCATCAACATAACGACTGATCAAATCGACAAAATCTTTACCATATTTTTTAGCTTTCCCTTCTCCAACTCCGTGAATATTCCCTAATTCTGAAAGTGTGATTGGATATTTCAACGCCATATCTTCAAGCGATGGATCTTGGAACACCACAAATGGCGGAACGCTTAACTTTTTGGCCACTTTTTTACGCAAATCCTTCAACATTCCCATCAAAACTTCGTCGGCAGTTCCAGATGATTTTGCCGCCGTTACAATGGCTTCGTCTTCTGTTTCGTTATATTCGTGGTCTTCCGACATCATAAAGGAAATTGGGTTTTGAATATAATCCAAACCTTTATCAGTAACCTTTAAAATTCCGTAGGTTTCAATGTCTTTTGATAAATAACCTTCCACCAAAACCTGACGGATCAAAGCCATCCAGTGCCTTTCTTCAAACGAACCTCCGGAACCAAAAAAAGACTGCGAATCGGTTCTATGTGCTTTTATGGTTGCATTTACCTTACCTATTAAGGTATAGACAATTTCTTTTGATTTGTATAAATGTTTGGTATCACGAACCACCTGAAGCAATTTCACCACTTGGTCTTTGGCTTCCACTTTTGCTTTTGGATTACGAACGTTGTCGTCCATATCGGCACCTTCGCCTGTTTCGCTATCGAATTCTTCACCAAAATAATGCAACAAGAATTTACGTCTGGACATCGAAGTTTCAGCATAAGCCACGACTTCCTGCAACAAGGCAAAACCAATTTCCTGTTCGGCAACGGGTTTTCCTGACATAAATTTCTCTAATTTTTCTACATCTTTATAGGAATAATAAGCAAGGCAATGCCCTTCGCCTCCATCTCGTCCTGCACGACCCGTTTCTTGGTAATAACTTTCGAGTGATTTTGGAATGTCATGGTGAATTACAAAACGAACATCCGGTTTGTCAATTCCCATTCCGAAGGCAATTGTGGCTACAACAACCTCAACATCTTCCATCAGGAACATATCTTGATGTTTGGCTCTGGTTTTGGCGTCCAAACCTGCATGATAGGGAACAGCACTGATGCCGTTTACTTGCAAAACTTGAGCAATCGCTTCAACCTTTTTACGGCTTAAACAATATATAATTCCTGATTTCCCTTTGTGCTGTTTGATAAAACGAATGATGTCCGACTCCACATTTTTAGTCTTGGTTCGAACTTCATAATATAAATTAGGTCTATTGAAAGATGCTTTGAAAGTATTTGCATCCGACATATCAAGGTTTTTCAAGATGTCTTCCTGCACTTTTGGTGTTGCAGTAGCGGTCAAGCCGATGATTGGAACGTCGCCCAACTGCTTAATAATATGACGTAAATTTCTGTATTCTGGTCTGAAATCATGTCCCCATTCCGAGATACAGTGGGCTTCATCAATGGCTACAAAAGAAATGGGCACGTTCTTTAAAAACTGAACATATTCTTCCTTCGTAAGCGACTCTGGGGCTACATATAATAATTTGGTAATTCCAGATGTAATATCTTTCTTCACCTGGTTGATTTCGGTTTTGGTCAAAGAGGAATTCAAAACGTGTGCAATTCCATTTTCTGAAGATAAACTCCTGATGGCATCAACCTGATTTTTCATCAAGGCAATTAAAGGCGAAACCACAATTGCCGTTCCATCTTTAATTAAAGCGGGTAACTGATAGCAAAGCGATTTTCCTCCACCTGTTGGCATAATGACAAACGAATTATTGTTTGTGATAATGCTTTTTACTACCTGCTCTTGCAATCCTTTGAATTGGCTAAAACCGAAATACTTTTTTAACTCTTTGTGGATGTCAATTTCGTTTGAATTCATTCTTTATTTAGGGTATTTTACATAAATTTGCACCACATAAAGATACAACTTTCTTTTATACCAACAAATTTTATACAATTTCTGTTTTGATAACAAAAGAAAATATATTGGCGATTGCCAAAAAGACCATTCTCTCTGAAAGTGAAGCCATTATAAAACTGATTGATTTCCTTGACGACCAATTTGTAAACACTGCCGAAATTATTTTCAATACAAAGGGCCGATTGATTGTAACGGGAATCGGCAAAAGTGCAATAATTGCTCAAAAAATTGTTGCCACAATGAACTCTACCGGAACACCATCGATGTTTTTGCATGCTTCGGAAGCGATTCATGGCGATTTGGGAATGGTGCAACCGGGAGATGTTGTAATTTGTATTTCAAAAAGTGGCAACAGCCCAGAAATCAAGGTCTTGGTTCCGATTTTAAAGCGATTTGGAAATACTTTAATAGGCATGACTGGAAACACAACTTCGTTTTTAGCCAAAGGGTCTGATTATGTTTTGAATACTACTGTCGATTCAGAAGCATGTCCTATAAATTTGGCTCCAACAAACAGCACGACTGCTCAACTCGTTATGGGTGATGCTTTGGCCGTTTGCCTGATGGAAATGCGTGATTTCAAAAGCGATGATTTTGCTAAATACCATCCAGGTGGCGCTTTGGGGAAAAAATTATTGCTCCGTGTGAAGGATATGCTCGAAAATTCTTTGAAACCAATGGTCAATGCCGATGCTTCGATCAAGCAAGCTATTTTCGAGATTTCAGAAAAACGTCTTGGTGTGACGGCTGTTGTAGAAGACAATAAGGTGATTGGAATCATAACCGATGGCGACATCCGAAGAATGCTGAACGAACGCGATACTTTCTCCGATTTGACAGCAAAAGATATTATGACCAAGAATCCAAAGATGATAAAATCGACCGACATGGTGGTGGATGCCTTGAATATCTTGGAAGATTTTTCGATTACACAACTGATTGTGGTTGATGGAGATGAATATAAAGGAGTGTTGCATCTGCATGATATTTTAAAAGAAGGCATCGTATAATGGCAAAAAAAAATCCAAGCGAAATGTCCTTTTTGGACCATCTTGAAGTATTGAGATGGATGCTCATCCGAAGTACAATTGCAATATTAATTGGAGCTGCTGTAGCTTATAATTTCAGTGGTTTTATCTTTGACGTCATTATCTTCGGACCAAAAGACGGAAATTTCATAACCTACAGATGGTTTTGTGAATTGGCAAACGAGTTTAACCTTGATAAAAGTTTTTGCATTCAGAAATTGCCTTTTGAACTGCAGAATCGCACGATGGAAGGGCAATTTTCTATGTTACTATGGACTTCCATTACAGCTGGATTTATCATTGCTTTCCCTTTTATCCTATGGGAATTATGGAAATTTGTGAGCCCGGCCTTGTATGAAAAAGAACGAAAAAACATCAAATATTTCATTGCAATTGCTTCACTTTTATTTTTTATCGGAGTTGCCTTTGGATATTTTATCCTCACACCGCTTTCAATAAATTTCCTGGCAAATCTAACCATCAGTTCGCAAGTGGAAAACCAAATTGACATTGCTTCCTATATTGGCTTGGTAAAAACCACTTCGCTTGCTACAGGTTTAGTATTTGAATTGCCTATAATTATTTTTTTCCTAGCAAGAATTGGGCTCGTAAATGCTCAATTTTTAAGAACTTACAGGAAATATGCCATTGTCATCATTTTAATTATCGCCGCAATCGTAACCCCACCGGATGTAATCAGTCAGATTATTGTGACGATTCCGTTATGGATACTTTATGAGATCAGTATTTTTATTGCCCAATTCGTTTATAAAAAGAACAAATAAAATACCCAAATTATGTCAGATTTAGTAAAAGAATTTAATGATTATCGTGGGAAGATGAATGAGAAATTGCTTGCTGATAACAATAAAATCATCAAGAGGATTTTCAATTTAGATACAAATGCCTATGCAGAAGGAGCTTTGGACGTTAAAACTAAAGAACTTCTTGGATTGGTAGCATCAGCCGTTTTGAGATGTGACGACTGCGTGAAATACCACCTTGAAACCAGCTATAAAGAAGGCGTGACCAAAGAAGAAATGATGGAAGCGATGGGAATTGCTACTCTGGTTGGAGGGACAATCGTGGTTCCGCATTTGAGAAGAGCTTATGAATTTTGGGAAGCACTGGAGGAAAGTGGTCAGTGATCAGTCACAGTTTTCAGTCGCAGTTTTCAGTCGCAGTTGCAAGAGAAAATGAGTTAATTTGAAAATTGTCAAGACATAAACCGCAACAATTTGTTAATGACTGAACTTATTCTCGATTTCTTATTTAATTTTGTCGCATAAATTTTACTCAAAATGGTTTTGCCATGGAATTGGCATTATCTAATTTTCTAATTTTCAAATCATCAAATTAAAATGATATTAAGAGCCGACAATTTAATCAAGACCTATAAAGGCAGAAGTGTCGTTAAGGGAATTTCTGTGGAAGTGAACCAAGGTGAAATCGTTGGGCTTTTGGGACCAAATGGTGCCGGAAAAACAACTTCTTTCTACATGATTGTGGGTTTGGTAAAGCCAAATTCAGGAAATATCTATTTGGATAATTTGAACATTACCGATTATCCGATGTACAAAAGAGCCCAACACGGAATTGGTTATTTGGCACAAGAAGCGTCGGTTTTTAGAAAATTGAGCATTGAAGATAATATCTTAAGCGTTTTGCAATTGACAAAACTTTCGAAGGCAGAACAAATTGCAAAAATGGAATCCTTAATTGATGAATTCAGTTTGCAACACATCCGAACCAACAGGGGCGATTTGCTTTCTGGTGGAGAAAGACGTAGGACAGAAATCGCCCGTGCCTTGGCAACCGACCCAAAATTCATCTTATTGGATGAGCCTTTTGCAGGAGTTGATCCGGTTGCGGTTGAAGACATCCAAAGGATTGTAGCCCAATTGAAAAACAAAAATATCGGAATCTTGATTACGGATCACAATGTTCAGGAAACATTGGCCATTACCGACAAAACCTATTTGATGTTTGAAGGCGGTATCCTAAAAGCAGGAGTTCCAGAAGAATTAGTACAGGACGAAATGGTGAGAAGGGTTTATCTGGGTCAGAATTTTGAGTTGAGGAAGAAGAAGTTGGAGTTTTAGAGAAAGATGGAAGTTGGGAGATGGGAGAAAAAACCTAAGAAATAAATATATTTAAATTAAAACCTGAAAGGAAACTTTAAAAGTTCTTTTCAGGTTTTTTAGTTTAGAGTAACGCGAAGCTCTTACTATTTTTTTTATGATTTCTACAGAATTTTTTTGGCTTCTCCTGAACTTTTTTGGCTTCTCCTCTACTATAATTAGTTTCTCCCGAACCAAGTTTGATTTCTCCCTAACTCTTTTTGGTTTCTCCTCTACTATGAGTGGTTTTCAATCTTCCAACTTCCATCTTCTTATTAATTCCCAATCGTCTGAAACCTCAACTCCTGCAGGTTTCCGTTGAAGATGTTAACATCGACATTGCCTTTGATTCCCGATACGGAACCTTTTTCGGTGAATTGCCACATCAGCCATTCGTCTTTGATGTTTTCTACGAAGAAATTGTAGTTGGCGATCCAGAAGGTATAATCAGCGAATTCGTCCTCGAGGAAATCATTGTAGTAGCTTTCACCGGAATAGATGATGGGTTTTTCGCCATAATGCTGTTCGACTCTTTTGAGCCAACGTCTTAAACCCACTTTTAGGCTGTCGATGGATTGGTTTTTGGGTAGTTTTTCGATGTCGAGTATGGGTGGCAAATCGCCTTTTTTGAGTTTGACAGTTTTGATGAAAAGTTCGGCCTGCTCCAGTGAATTTTCGTTCGGACGATAGTAATGATAGGCTCCACGGATGACTTTTTGTTTCTTGACGGCTTTCCAGTTTTGATGGAATTTGGCATCTACCCTATTCTTCCCGGCTGTTGAACGAAGGATTACAAATTGGATTGGAAAGGTGCCTTCGATGTTTTTTACGGAATCCCAAAGGATGTTGCCTTGGTATTCTGAAACATCGATTCCGACTATCTTGCCATTGTGTTTGGAAAGGATTTGAAAGTTCCGAACGTCTGAAAGTCGTTTTTTCTCGGCTTCTTCTTTGATTACCTTGTCGGTTTTGAATCCCAGATAATAGGCCAGTCCGTTTCTATAATGATAGCCGATTATTGCAATTACTGATAAAACCCCGATTGTGATGAGCAAGTTTCGCAACCAGGAAGATTTCTTTTTGGGTTTTCTTCTTGGTGTGGGTTTCTTTCTTGGTGTTGGTCTTTTCATTCGGGATTGAAAGATTTAAAGATTGAAGGATTTGGGATTTGGGATTTAGGATTGGTTGCTGTAAATGAATTTCCCTCTAGCCCTGATGCTGGAATTGTTTGAGCTCTCAAACCTGTGACCAAACAGGTTTGAAGCGAGTTCCTGCAGCAGGAAAATGGATTATTCTCTGCCCTAACGCTTCGCTCCTACTAATTTTAAATGCTCTTTTTTTGCTTGTTGTTGATTACGGAAAGTAAAATATAGGTCATAATTAAAAGTGGAATTCCTAGGAATTGGAAAAAAACCAAGAGCAATACTGAAATGGCTAGGAAGCCGACTTGGAGCTTGTATTTTGCAAAGCTGAATTGTTTGATTTTGAGTGAGAAAAGGGGAATTTCGGCATTTAGGAGATAGGCACTTAACAAGGTAATTGCCAACAAAATCCATTGGTTTGTGAGAATTTCTACGATGATCAGCGAGTCTGTATTTTGCAAAACCAAAGGCAAACTCAAGATAACCAATGTGTTTGCTGGTGTTGGCAGGCCTATGAAAGAATCGGTTTGTCGGGTATCGATGTTGAAATTTGCAAGTCGGTAGCAGGAGCCTAAAGTGATGATAAAACCAAGGTAGGGGAATATTTGGGTATAATTTAAATCGGTTGTTGTGGAAGTATCGGTCATCATCTGAAACATTATCAGGCCTGGAACAAGTCCGCTTGTGACCATATCGGCTAGTGAATCAAGCTGCAATCCTAATTCGCTTGAAACATGGAACATTCGGGCAAAAAAACCATCGAAGAAATCAAGAAAAATCCCAAGGCAAACAAAGAAAAAAGCCATCTCGAATTGCTGATTGAAGGCAAAAACCAAGGCAATACAGCCACAGAAGAGGTTGAGTAAGGTTATAATATTGGGAATGTGCTTTTTGATGTTCATCGTGATATTTTTTGAAAAACAAATTTAGTACAATAACTTAAAGAGAAGTGCGTTTTTTATTAGAGATTTTTATTTGATATTTGCAAAAATTAAAGACGTTGAAAAAAACCGCATTAATTGCTTTCCTTTTAACCTATTCACTTACTTACAGTCAGGCAGTTAGAAAATATTCTAATGAATTCATGAACATTGGTGTCGATGCGGCAGCTTTGGGCATGTCCAACGCTGTTGTGGCAAGCACAAACGACGTGAATTCGGGGTATTGGAATCCTGCAGGATTGGTGAATTTGGAAGACGGACAGGTGGCGTTGATGCATGCAAGTTATTTTGCAAATATTGCCCAATATGATTATGCGGCTTATGCAAAACCGATTGACGACCGTAGTGCTTGGGGAATCTCGATGATTCGGTTTGGTGTTGACGACATTATGAACACCACCCAATTGATTGATGGTGATGGAAATATCGACTACAACAGGATCAGCTTGTTTTCGACGGCCGATTATGGGTTTACTTTCTCCTATGCAAGAAAACTGCCGGTTCCAGGGTTTCAATATGGCGTGAATGCAAAAGTGATCCGTCGTGTGATTGGGGATTTTGCAAATTCGTGGGGATTTGGTTTTGATTTTGGATTGCAGTTTGAACGCGACGACTGGCATGTTGGATTGATGCTTCGTGACATTACAACTACTTATAATATTTGGAATATTGACGAGGAGGAATACCAAAAAATAGCCAATGCAATTCCGGGCGAAAACCAAGAACCGCCTGAAAGCACCGAGATTACCTTGCCGAAAGCCCAACTGGGAGTTTCCAAGAAATTTGAATTCCATAATGAGATGTCGCTTTTGGCGGCGACCAATTTGAATATGCGTTTTGAACAGACAAACGACATCATTTCTACAAAAGCGGTGAGTATCGATCCTGCACTTGGTTTTGAATTGGGCTATATTGATTTGGTATTTGTTAGGGCTGGTGTGGGAAATTTCCAAAATGTTTTACAGATTGACGGCAGCGAAAAAGTGAATTTTCAACCAAATATCGGACTTGGATTTAAATACAAAGGTATCCAGATTGATTATGCCTTAACGGATTTGGGCGACCAAAGTGCGGCTTTGTATTCGAATGTTTTTTCGGTTAAGGTGGATTTGGGGATTTTTAGGTAGAAGTTATACGTTGTAGGTTATAAGTTGTAAGTTCTGTAAAATCTAAAATCTACTCCCGTCCCGAAATTTCGGGATTGGGACTAAAATCTAAAATTATTTATCAAAATGATAAAAAAACTACTTCTCTTTTCCTTCTTCATCTTTAGCCAGATTGGCTTTTCGCAATCATTGGTTTCGGACAATACGGTTGTAAGTATCCTAACTGTTGGCACTGCTGATGCTTCCCATTCGCTTTATGGGCATACAGCTTTACGCATTAAGGACGAAACCAAAAACATTGATTTGGTGTATAATTATGGAATGTTCGATTTCAGCACGCCTAATTTTATGTTCAAGTTTGTAAAAGGCGATTTGCAATACTATGCCGCAGCTTATCCTTACGATGATTTTGAATACAGTTATAGGGTGGAAAACAGGTCGATTTACGAACAGGTTTTAAATTTATCTAATCCAGAAAAAGAATTGCTCATCAAGAAATTAGATGTCTCCTTATCTTCAGACGACAAATTTTATACCTATAAATTTATTGACCGAAATTGCACGACAAAAGTGATTGATGTTGTAAACGGAGTATTGGAAGGAAAGCCAATTGTAAAGAAAAATATCGATTCAAAAACCTATAGGGATGTTTTATTTCCGTATGTAGAAAATCATTTTTACCAGAAATTGGGCATCAATATTATTTTCGGACATCGAGTGGATAATCAAGCAATCATTATGTTTCTTCCACTAGATTTGTTTGAGAATTTAAAAGTAAGCTCTTATAAAGATAAACCTCTTGTAACGGAAACCAATGTGATTTTCGAAGCAAATAGGCCTTCTGCTTTTTCTTTTCTGGACAGCATTTATTCGTTGATTGCTGTATTGTTGCTTTTCGTTCTGATTAAGAAAAAAGCAATGCAAGTAACTTACTTCCTAATTCTTGGCTTAATTGGTCTGTTGTTTTCTTTGATTGGATTGTATTCCCTGCACCAAGAAGTTTTATGGAATTACAATGTACTGCTTTTCAATCCGCTTTTTCTGGTGTTGCTTTATTTTATGGCTACCAATAATTTGAAGTGGATCAAGAAGCTGTCTTGGATTTGTCTTGCTTTTTTGGGAATTTATGTAGTGTATATGCTCAACAAGATCCATATCTTCATCGTTCTACCAATCGTAATCACAACGGCAATCCTCCTATTGCGATTGATTTATCCTGAAAGAGGAATTATTGGCCTCGGTAGAACAAAACCGTACTAAAAGTTTTGATGACGATATTCAGATCGAGGAAAATGCTTCTGTGCTTGATATAATACAAGTCATACTGCAATTTGATTAGGCTTTCTTCGATACTTTCACCATAGGAATAATTTACTTGGGCCCAACCTGTCAAACCCGGCTTGATAACGTGACGCGTTTCATAAAAAGGCATTACTGCAGCAAGCTCCTTTACAAAAAAGGGACGTTCTGGTCGTGGTCCGATAAAGCCCATATCGCCTTTTAGGATGTTGATAAATTGAGGGATTTCGTCAATTCTCGATTTTCTTAAAAGCCTACCAAAAGGTGTGATTCGTGCATCTCCTTGAGTAGCAAACTTGATGCCTCCACTCTCGGCATTCTTGATCATGGTTCGGTACTTGTAGATTTCAAATGGAACACCATTTTTTCCAACTCTGGTTTGGGTGTAAAAAAGCGGTCCTCGATTTCCGATCAAATTACCAATTAACACAAAAGGCAAGATAACCAATCCGCCAAGCAATCCAATAATTGAAAAAGTAAGCTCTAAAAGACGCACAATCAACAAGTACAGTCTATTTTGATTGCTTCGGCTAAAAGGAAAATAGCGGTAAAAATCCTTGTCAAAATGCTGGATGGGAATACGGTGGGTAATTGCTTCATATACCTGTGTATAGGCTCTTATGACAAAACCGTTTTCTAATAATACCAATAGATTATTATAAAGCTCTACCGTGATGCCATCTGTTTTCTGTGAAGCGATTACAATTTCGGAGACACCATTTTTTCGCACAAATATTTCAATTTCATCAAGGTTTACAGGTCTGATTATAGAAACCATATCAGCATCAACATTTGCATTCTGGCTGTCTGTATCTACAAAACCTACCACTTTATAATGCGGATCGGCCTTTTCTAGCGAAGTAGTCAATTCCTCCAACTGGTTTTGGTCGCATACGATAATCACTTTTTTAACAAACCTTTGCGAGGCAAGGAATTTCTGATAAAACAACCTCCAAATAAACAACGAGATGGTTATGGATAAAAAGAAATAGATGATCTGTAGTCTATTGGAAGGTAAAAGAGGTGTGAATATTGGCGTTAGCAAAAAGAAAAGCACTGTTGTAGAAGAAGTTAACACAATACTTTTTATAATCTGAAACTGATTACTGGCCACCTGAAGATTATACATCTCAAAGACAGTCCCTAAAATATTTAAATACAAGGCAAGCACAACAGTCCAATAGAAACTGCCCTCTGTTATAGTGAAATAACTAAAATTAAAAGTATGCCCCACAAAGGAAAGGCCACCAATAACAGCCAATACGTCAAACAGTCGTAAGAGAATTTTCCTTTCGGAAACTTCAAAATGCATTTTTTTAGAAGATAACATATGGGGTATGTCTTTTGAAAGCACGAATTTAACATTTTTTTCTAAAATAGAGCTCAAATCACTATTATTTATAACCTACTTGATTGTTATTATTTTTTCACTCCTCACTACTCCACAACATATTTGGCATGAAAAACCAAATTCATTAATCCTAAATTCCTTAATCCTAATTCTCCAATCTAAAATCTACATTCTAAAATCTCCTCCCACGCTTCCTTCACAATCTGCCAATCAAAGCTTTCTGTCTTGCTTCTAGCATTTCTTCGTAAAGCTTGAGCAAGATTTTCATCCTCACATAATGTTTCAATCGCCCCAACCATCTGATTCACTGAACGATCTTCAACCAATAAGGCATCAACGCCATTATCAAGCAGATAAGGAATACCACCAACATTCGTAGTGATGACAGGCAACCCCAATGCCATAGCTTCCATAACACTTACCGGAGTATTGTCAAAATGGGTAGTATTGATAAATAGATTATAATCTTCAGACAATGCAATCCATTCTTTTTTGGAAAGTTTTCCAGTAAAATTGACATTCAATCCGTAATTAGAAGCCAATAGTTTTGCCTCCTCCAAGGAACCATCTTTGTCTGGACCTACCATACATAACGTAGCTTCTGGATATTTGTCTTTGATAATTTTAAAAACCTCAATAGCCATGTTCGGGTTATAAATTCGGGCAAACGATCGAACCCAAAGCAGATTAGGAGAAACAACTTTTCGCTCTTTATAGGTATAGTTATCAATCTCCAACGTATTCGGAATATAAACCGTATTGGTAAAACCCTTCAATTCAAAATGATGCAGGAGGTATCGGGATGGGGCTACATTTTTGTAGGCATTGCTAAAAAGCATCCTGCAAAGTCGGGGGTTGTTTTCAAGCCTATTCGGAAGGTTACCACCATGCAAAATAGGGATGTATTGGATGCGCAGTAGTCTTGCCAATTGACTTACAAAAAAAGCATACCAAAAACTAGAAGTACTATAAGTATCAATTAATATAAGATCAACTTTATTGTTTAATTGTACTACTTTCCAAAGCATATCCAGCATTCTCAAAGCCATGCTTTTTTTTGAAGAAGCATAATAAAGGTTATACCCTTCATCTTTCAATAAAGGCCCTAGCGTTTCAATAGTCGTAACGGGAACTCCATGTTGCGAAAGCTTATTTCCTATGTAAAGCAGGTTCTTCAAATGAGGTAAATTTTAAAAGTGTTAGGGCATAGATAAAGGCGGGTGCCGCCAATCGCATAGCCGCATGATTAATGGTAAGTAGCCAGAATATAAAAAAGGAATACATATAAAGGTTCTGCGGATTGTTAACCGATAATAGAAAGGGTGTTGCAAACAATATCAACAAAGCCAGAATACCCAAGGAACCGTGTTCGGCAAGCATTCTGGTAAGTTCATTATGCGAAGCAAGCTCTAGCCCTGTAAGTTCTTTACGGGTCTCCTTGTTTTTCCCAACCCCGATTCCAAAAATAGGATTATCCAGAAACATATTTAATTCGGTTTCAATAAGGATTTCTCTTCCAGAGAGCAAATTGTCTTTTTCCCTTCCCAAGGCATCCTCATTCGCATAACGTCTTTCAATCAATCCATTTGTCTGATAGGAACTATAGCCCCATATTCCTATCAGAGCAAAAATAGCTGCACCAAAAACAACCATCAACTTCATTTTTCCTCTGCTGTTACCAACGATAAACAATTTACCCAATAAAAGCAATATCATAATGCCTCCTGTAATCACACCTCCTCTTGAGAAAGTGATGAGACCCCGGTAAGTAGCCAAAAGCAATAAAAAACCATTAAGAGCTTGCAGATATATATTTTTGGAATAAAAAATAGTCCGAACAAAGAACACAAACATTCCCAATCCCAAGATAGTAGAAACTTGATTAGGACCAAATCCACCTGATGTTGCCGAATTAGAAGCAGTTCCAACAACCAAATCCCTTATACTTGGAGTATAAAAATACAGATAGGCTAGTGTAGTTATAATAGGGAAAGTCATCATCTTAAACAAATTTTCGATTTGCTTTGGCGTAACAACCCTCTGATAACAATAAATAGCGGAAATTCCCAAGCAAACAGGACCGCTTATATTAAATATTATAGCTTTTCTTACATTCGTTTCTAAATTCAAAAC
The DNA here is from genome assembly GCF_031456785.1 of Flavobacterium arsenatis. Lineage (NCBI taxonomy): Bacteria > Pseudomonadati > Bacteroidota > Flavobacteriia > Flavobacteriales > Flavobacteriaceae > Flavobacterium > Flavobacterium arsenatis. The sequence continues at coordinate 205,657 of NZ_JAVDVI010000003.1, read as the reverse complement.
AGTGGTGGATATAACAATTCCTGGAATCAATAAAAGCAAAAAAATCCATATCGGGATTGCATTTTTGGAGAAGCTCTTATAATAAATTCCCATCAAAACAAATATCATTACGACATATTTGCCAAATTCATTACCAATATTTCCTTTGGTCATCCTAAGAAATACTTCAGCACAAACCACATAGGCACACCAACAAAGCACCTGATTGTTCTTATTTTTATTTTTTAAGATATCGATAAAACCTATTGCACTTATAGCAACAGCATATACAATTGACAAAGGTTTAAACAGAAAAACAGAAAACCCAATCAAGATGTGCAAAAATAGTAGTATAAGATAATAATCTTTAGTGGTATTTAACTGTCTAGCAAGCATCTGTTATTTAAAAATAAAGGTATTCAATTTTTCCAAATAGGCCATAAAAGTAAACTTTTCTCCTAGATTCACAACCTCAAAAGACTTTTCTTTTAATTCTTTTGTTGTACTAGATATAGCTTTTTCTATTATTTTAGCATACGATGTCTCCTCTTTCCTAAACCACAAATAGCCATTTGCATCGTTTACATAATGCGAAATACTGCCAACATCGGACACAATCGGAAGTACGCCGTAACATGCAGCTTCAGCTATAGCCTTAGGAAAACCTTCTGCAACTGAAGGAAGAAGAAAAAAATGACTTTCAGATAAAATACTATGTACGGCTTCTTTCGATAAAAAACCATGAAAGACAACTTTGTCTTTCAAAAAAGAAACCTGTTGCTCATAAATAATCCTTTTAGGTCCATCACCAATAAGATTTACTTTACTTATTTTCTCCAAAGGAATACTCTTCAAGGCTTCAATAATCCTATCTACCCCCTTTTCATCTTCAAGCCTTCCTACGAAAGTCAAAACAAAATTACCATCAAAAGCTTTTTTTAGGACTATTGATTTTCCTTTTTCAATATCAGCTAAAGTCAGACAAGGATTTTCAAAAGAATAACAGTGTTCTTCTTGATTGGGCCAAAAACCATTGAGCGACACTTCACATCTTGTCAAATTTTTTTTAAGCCACCAGCGTTGAAAACGAAATGACAAGGGCGGACAATCATCCCCCCAATTTCCTGCATATTTTACCCACAAAGTATATTTTCGAGGAAGAAAGAAGCTAAACAGCGGAAGCAAAAACAGCCCCATACTGGTAGGAAGACGTAATTGTACTTCGGTAGCTCCATCTAAATTTCGAACTACTTGTGATATGATTTTTGGAATTTTTGTAAAAATCAACACTTTTGACAACAATGTTTTGCCACCGTAGGGTGGAATGGGTACATAGTTAATATTTTTGCTTGAATAGGGCAAGGCACTTTTTGGAGCCACCCCTTCTTTCATACAGCCAATATGCACCACCTCTTCCCAAAAATCGGCAAGATAGTTCACCTCGTTAATCGTCGGCCCCCAACCTACAATTTCTTGGTCTTGATTTCTATAGTGCTCGGTATGCGATATGATAAGAAGTTTTTTACGCTTCATGCTGTATTGTTTTTAGATAATGGTGTATGATGTGGTTCCAATCAAAATGGGTACTCCATTCTTGGGCCTGTTCAGAATAGCGGGTATGGTCCTTCATGATGGCGAAGACAGCATTTACGATGTCCTTCGGGTCGTTTTGATCAACTAAGATACCGGAATACTTGTTTTTTATAGCATCGGCAATGCCTGAATCTCGTGAACCAATCGCAGGAATTCCTAATGAATTGGCTTCAAGTACTGCAATTCCAAACCCTTCAAAATCATTTTTTATCCGCTGGCTAAGCATCAAGAAAATGGAACTTTTCTTGATAACATTATTTCGTTCAGTATCGGATAAAATACCGTGAAAGGTAATATGATCCAAAACGCCGAGCGATTTAGCCAATTCAGAAAATTTCTCTCTTTCTGTTGGAATACCAATACAATGATAATGCACTTCAGGAAATTGCTCCTTGAGTAAAGGCAGTGCCCTAATTACATTCTGCTGTCCTTTTCTAAACGTAAGGTTGCCAACAGTTACTAAGTTTAAAGCAGTGGAACTTTCTTTTGAAGAAGTTTCAAATTGCCCAATTTCAAAACCATTATTGATCACCTCTATGGATAGATTTGAATCTACAGTTAATGCAAATTGTTTAGTGAATTCAGAAACAGCAATAAGGGTGTCAAATTTCCTCAAGCTCCATTTTGTAAGGTTTTGCAAGGCTCTATTTCCCGCTTTAAGTTCTGAGCCGTGAAGAACAGCTATGAATTTCTTTTTATAAAAAAAGGTTTTGAACAAGGCTCCCATCCATAAAGAGAATTTGCCCGAACAAATAACGGTTGAATTTTGCTTGATAAGGGAATTTGCCTTCTTGATTCTATGAAGCTGGGTAAATTTGCTTCGCTTTGTCCGATGGATTGTGAAGGACTGTTTTGCATCAAATACCAAATCTTCTTTTTGCTTTCTAAAATCGCATAGGACCGAAATTTCATACCCCGATTGTTGCAGGTATTTGGATAACAAATAGGCATGATTTCCTATACCACCTGGTAGCGGCGGGAATTCGGATGAAATTATAAAGACTTTATTAATCAATTCTGTATAGTTACTTTTTTCCTAAAAACATGGTCAAATGCATGCAAGGATAAATTTCTTCTTTTGCATTTACTTCCCAATCCTCTTGAATCATTTTCTGTATTTTTTTGTTTTTGGTTTCCTTGCTCAAAGGCAGAAAAGAAAGTAGGATGCCATATTTGCTTTTCCCTAAGATACCTTTCACATCAAACACCTTAAAATTGGCATAAAGCTTGTCGATGACAGCTTTACTGAAGGGCCACTCCCAATCTTTATCGCTTTGGAAGGGCCTGTAAATACCTCTTACTATTTTTATGGGTAAACTGGTTTGTAGGGGATCGTAGGATAGGATTACACCATCTGGTTTTAATTTTTCTTTCAATTTTTCAATTAGAACATCAAAATTCTCAAAATGATGCAGAACCCCGTATGCATAGATGATATCAAAATCCTTCTGATAAAATTCATCCGACAGGAAATCAACTGCTAGAGCCTTGGCATTAGGACAGTCTGCTTTTTCGATTTTCTTTTGCAAATCATTTATGGCCACATCGCTCAGATCAATCCCGATATACTCCCTGGCATTTTTAGCCATATACAAAGAAAGTGCATTCCCTCTTAAACAGCCTAAATCGAGAATTTTTTTATCACTCATATCCCCTAACCACGTTTTGTGTTGGGCATATACTTTTTCAGAAATATTAAAATTACGTCTATAATCTGCCAAGAGACCATTTCTGATGCTGGACCAGATCCTGGAGGGCAAATTGCTCTTCTTTTTACTATTATTTTCGTTATAAAATTCTTTCTGCTTTTGGTTGATTAAAAGCATTTCATCTAAACCGTTATCTTTCATGTGTTATTTTCATTTTTATTAGCAAAATATAATTCACGACATATGCGTCAGTATATACTTCAATCCGGATATAAACTTATTCTTAATTTTTCAGTGTCTGTTTGCAATTTTTGAAATACTTTTAATTCATTTCCTTTTTTTTTGTTCTCCTTTGCAGAAATATAATCATCAAAAATTAATAAAATTAATTGAATCATATTTAAAACATATCTACTAAACATTAAAATCCCTTTCAATATTTCTAAATATTTTGAATAAAAATTTATCGTTTTTTCAAATCAATCAATTTTAATATAAATGAAAAAGTGTTTATATCTACTTCACTCAAAGGCCAAAGCTCCCCATTTGCTCTCTTATTGAATAAATTTATAGGAAGTTCTCTATGCTTAACATCTTTTAAAAAATTTTCTAACAATTGATTATTTGATTCACGACAGTAATAATCTTTCCATTCTATATGCTTTACCAATCGCTTTCTTCCAGATTTTATCAAAATTTGATCTAATGAACTCCTAAATGCCCAAATAATATATTTGATATAGATGTTTGAATTATAACCAATAAAAGGAACTTGCGAAGTAGGGAAATGGGAAACTTTATTGAAATTACTATTTCCTAAAAGCTTGTGGGTAAGTTTATCCTCAAATCTATCTAACGGATTATAATTTAATATTTTCTTTACTAGGTGTCTATTACTCATAAGTACAAAAGCATTATAATTCCCCTTAAACAAATTTATTTGCTTTGCCATTGTTCTAGCTCCCCATGTAAAGATATAAAAAACTTCTTCTAAATTTAATTGGTTTTTAGGTTTGGTTTTCAAAATAACATAATCTAGAAAAGCTTCAACATCTGATTCTAATTCTTCTGAAAATATTTTTTCATCAAAACTCAATTCTTCTTTTAATTGTGGATATTCAGAAAAAAGAATAGATAATTTTGATAAATAATTATCTATAATCATACCTTTAAAACTAGGCTTATCCAATTTTACTTCATTCATTTTTAAGCCAAAAATATTTTTTGATTGAAATAAAATTCTTTTTTTTCTACTTCGGATAGATTTGATATTTTTCGCTCTCAAAATATCCAATACATCTCCTATAAGAATAACTGAATCTGCCTTAGATATATAATTAGTACTATCCAAACAATTTAATACCGAAAACCAACTGTTGATAAAATACTCTCCTCCATTTTTTACTTGTAAATTAAATTCCTTGTTTGTAGGAAAAAGGGAGTCTTTAAAAGAAACATCAATATGATTCAAATTCAAATAAGCTGTAATTTCTCTAGCAATTTTATTGTCAATATAATCCTTCTCTCCATAAGATAGAGTTTTTACATTCTCTTTGTTTAAGGCTTCGAATGAACTTAAAGTTATTCTAGAGTCAACCCCCCCTGATACTGGAAGTAATATCTCTTTAAAAACACGTTGATAAATTGTCGCGTTGTTTTTGAGTAGTGATATTATCGATTGACACTCTTCCTTATTTATTTTTTTGTTTTCAATATCAATAGAATCAATAATGTAATTCAATTCATTGGTCTTAATGTTGAAAGAGATATATTCTCCGCTTCTAAGTAGATTGACTTTTTTGAAAAAGGTTCTTTTATTTAAAGGAATATAAAGAATCGAAACCAACGATTGTATCAAAGCAGTTTTATCAAATTCAAAATTTAAATCTAAAAAAGAATAAATATTATTGGAAATTATCTTATTGGAATCTTCTATACAATAATATAGAGGTTTCATTCCAACAAAATCTGTTATTAAATTAATCACATTGTTTTTAATACAAACTATGTTAAATTGTCCTGTTATGTGATCTTCAAAAACAATATTTTCATTGTTGTACTTTTTGATAATTTGTTTAAGAGTTTCGTCAGCAACTTCTTCATTTTTCAAAGTGTCATATACAAAACCCTCAACTAGTATTAATTCGTCTTCAGAAATAAGTATTCTATAATCTCCGGAAAATTTTATATAGAAATCATCAAATTGATATTGATAATTTTCTAAAGGAATATTAGATATCAAATAACTCATTAGCATATTTTTTTGAATTCAACATTTTTGAAGATTTACTCCAACTTTTACTAAAAGTATATATAACTAGGGGAAACACAAGTAATGTAATGAGCATAAAAAAAACTCTTTTTTTTGAATCCCCTTTATATTTATAAGGTATAAAAGAATAAGAAGCCATTTTTATCCCCTCTTGAAAGGCATTTTTATTTCCGAAATATTTCCGAAACAAATACAACACACTTGGAATTGGTCTGGATGCAAAAATTTTTTTAGGCCTCAATTCATCCCAGCTTCCCATTTGCCTTAATCCTCCTTGACTAACTTTCAAATGTATTCGCTTAGCTTTTGGATTAGATATGTTCTTATATCCTGCTAAATAAGCCCTAAGTCCAAATTCCCCATCACCCATACGTTGTTTTTCGAATTGCCTATCAAATAATCCTATCGCCTTAAAAATACTCTTTTTAATCAATACGTTCCCTGTATCCAATTGATCACTCCACCTGAAATAGCTATAATGTAGGGGTACTTGTGCACCTACAAGACTTATTGAAACTCCACTAGATAAATCAGCTTTAAAAAAATCCAATGTTTTGAGGTGCTCTTCTATCCAATTATTTTCAACTAGAGAATCATCATCATACAATAAAACATATTCTCCTTTAGAAAATTTTATAGCTTCATTTCGGGCTTTCCAAAGTGCTTTTTCTTCTTGAAACCAATAGTGTAAATCTAAATTCCATCCTTCATAAAAATCTGCTCTAAAGTCATCTGTCTGATCTACTACAATAACTTCAAAATTTTTGTAGGTTTGGTTTTCTAAATCCTTAAATACATCTTTTAAATATTCATAGCGGTTTAAAGTTGGGATAATAACCGAAATCATCGGTTTTTCTTGAATCAATTCACTATCGAAAGCTTCGTATTCTTTGTATTCAATAGAATTCTTAGAGTAATCCTCTCTTTTTACTTTTCGAGATTTTAAGAAGCCCGCGATTTCATTAAAAGGATTTTTCAAAGTAATTAAACGAATAAACAAAACATATACATTCCATGCCTTATGGAAATTTTTCCTTAAAAAACGATATTCATCTTGAATAGGAAGCTCTGTTTTTTTCCAAACATCAATTCCTTCTTCCTCAGAATTTGATATAAAACCAACCTGAAAAGCTCTCCAAGCTAAATCCAAATTCTGAGCTTCTAAATTTTTATAGCCCAAATCTCGATCTAAAGAAAAACCTTGTTTCTTTAAGGTTTCTTCTAGCGGAAAATAAGAAAAATCCCGAAAAGGTTTCAGGTTAAAGTACCAAATGGGCTTAATATAGCGTAAAAATTTAAATACCATCTTTTATCATTATCATATTCAGAATACTTGCTACTGAAAGTTGTTCTTTCCAAAGCTTTCTATTTTCTAGTTGCATTGTTTTAAAATCGTAATCAGAGAGTTTGCTATGAAATTCTGCAACTAGGTTAGCGATATTTTTTCTATTTTTCCATTCAACCCATACTACATGATTCTTCCATTGGATTTTATCGCCGAAGGGAAGCAGACAATCGGTATTGACAAAAATGGGGATTCTACCCATCATAAGGGTTTCGTACAAACGTACGGAAAAATTTCCTGCTCCTCGAACACAAAGTACATAATCAGAAGTTTTAATGTTATCATAATATTCCAAAGTGGTTTTGGCACGCTCTTCTTCTGAAGTGGCCCCTGCCCTATAATTGTTTCGATAAATAAAATTGGTTTCTACAAGATGAGATGCTTCAAATGACTTCAAAAGTTTGGCTCGTTCAAGTGCAGAGGCAAAAAGCGGTTCATAATCTTTACGGAAAGGGTTTTGAAAAAAACGTTTTAGATTTTCTTTTACAAATTTGATATTTTCCTTCACGCTTTTGCTTGAAGACAAGGTAGCATGTCCACAAAATCCCACGACTGCCCTATTTTGTCTCTCTCTTACATCAATGGCGGTCTTTTTATAAATACGCTCAAAATGATCGGAAAGCGATACAGGGAGACTTTTATTGCTCGACGGCAGTTGAGATTTAAAACCGCCCATTCTAAAAAAAACAATATGGTCAAAATAACCGAAGTCAGCTCCAAGATCCCCCGAAATATAGCCATAGGCTTTGATGCTATTTTGCATACAAATTGAATTGATGGCATTTAATTCATCTTTCGAATAACTATTTATAGGGTTTGGAATAAAAAAAACAGTTGCCTTTTCAATACGATCAACATAGGCAAACACATCAGAAACTTCAAATTGTTGTTTTACGGCTGCAGAATTTCCCCACCCATCAGGGTTTAGAAAAGGACGTGTCAATACAAACAAGGATTTCTTGTTTAGAGTAGAAAAATCAATAGGCGGTATATAAATATTCATGGCTATTCGGTATAAAAAGCTAAAAATTCTTTTTGCTGTTTTTCTAAATTAAATTCCTTTTGAACTCTCAAAACAGCTTGATCGCCGATGATTTGTTTTTTATTTTCAGGCAATTGAAGTAACTCTTTTATTTTTTCAAAAAGCAGTAGCGGGTTTTGTTTTGCAACAACAAAACCTGTTTGATTGTCAAGCACATTTTCACTCAACCCTTCTGCATTAGAAACGACGCAAAGCAATCCCATTGCTTGAGCTTCCAAAACCGCATTACAAAATCCCTCCTGAATACTATACTGCAAGTAAATGTCAGCTTTTGATAAGGCTTCCTTTACTTGCTCTGAAGATAACTTTCCTGCAAGAGTTACATTGTCATTTAAACCAAGTTGGTGAATTGCAAATTGTAAACGCTCTTTTTCTACCCCATCTCCTATAATCGTATAATGGAAATCAATACCTTCTTTCTTTAATAAGGACACCGCTTCGAGTGTTGCTTCCAATCCCTTAATCCAATGAAGTCTTGCAACGGTTTTTATTTGTATTGTATCGGATTTTATGCTTTCTCTTGCATCAAAAATTTCAATATCAATAGCGGGAGTTATCTTGAAAATTACTTCTCCTTTGATTCCATTTGCCATTAATCCTTTCTTCATTCCTTCCGAAAGCACATGGTATTTTACTTTTTTTGCAAACAATACCGAATAGCAGTTTTTATTCCTAACAGGATATACATAATAATCAAAACCTCTAAAACTTACAGCCATTTCGGCTCCTATAGCTGTAGCAACATTTTCTCTTCCCAAAGCCATAGTCCCAAAACCAAAATGCAGCCAATCTACTTTTTCGGAAAGTAAGAACTGATTGGCTAAGATTTGCTTTAGATTTTGAGAAAATGAAATCTCATCTTTTTTATTAAGCTGATACAGTTTGAAGCTTTTGGCAGGATTTAAAAACAATACTTTTACGAACTCTAAAAACAAATTAAAAGCAACAAACAATTGGTTTCTATTTAATACTGGAGCCTTAACTACTTTGCAATTCAAATAGCTATTGGGTGCTTTTGAGTGATTTACATAAAGAAGGACCTCATGGCCACTTTGTTGCAAACCAAGAATCTTATTCTTGAAAAAAGTCTCAGAATAAGCTGGAACATTGGGCAAGACAAGTGCTATCTTCATGATGCTATTACTTTTTGATACAAAGAAATCATATCCGAAATCATCTTTTCTGTGGTATGTTGTTGCTCAATGGTTATTTTAGCCTGTTCCATCATGCTTTGTTTTTCTTCGTGAGGAAGCTGGGCAATCTTCAATATGCTATCAGACATTTGTTGAGGATTTCTTGTAGGAACAATAAATCCGTTCTGCCCATTTTCTATTACCTCATCCATACCGCCACAATCTGTAGAGATAACAAGCGTTCCGAGCTGCATTGCTTCCAAAACTACATTTGCAATGCCTTCTTCCAAACTCGGAAGCAAAAGGACATCAGCATTTCTCATAGATTCTTGCACTTTAAAAAAAGGCATTTTCCCAGAAAGCAGAACTTCTTCTTGAAGGTTTAAAGTATTTACCAAATAGGTTAACTCTTCTGAATCATTTGCTCCTACAATTTGATAGTTGAATTTGAAACCTGAATCTTTTAGGATCTTACAAGTTTCTAAGGCATAATTATAGCCTTTTTTCCAGTGTGTCCTGCCAACGGAAATAATGGTAAAAGTCTTGTCTTCATTACTTTTTCCTGGAACAATAATTTTGTTCAATCCACTGTAAACTACTTGAATTTTAGCTGAACTTGCTCCATACTTCTCTGCTTCTTTGCCAATAGCTTTGGAAACAGCATGAAAACCATCTACTTTAGGAAAAGTCTTTTGATAAAGCAGGGCAATTTCTGGATGTGTTATTGGGGTATAATTAATATGGGCACCTCTCAAACTTACAACAAGTTTTATCCCAAAATTTTGTACCCAGATCCAATCCTCGATGCTTCTAGCCCATTGCAAATGAAATACTTCTGGTTTGTGCCACAACACAGGATAATACTTGATTTTAGAAAGTGTTTTGTTTTTGCTTTTAGCGGCAATTATAACATCTAGCTGTTTTTTTTCTTCCCTTTTAAAAAGACCTAATAATAAGCTGTATTTTATAAGATGAAATAACTTTTGAATTCTATTATCAGAATACGTAGTAACCGATATGGAGGAACTACTATATCTTGTTCTCTTTTTCAAATAACCAAACAAAAGAATAGTATAGCCTTCATCTGAAAGTCCGTTTATGAGACGTTCTATAAAAGTAGTACTGGGAACTTCGCCAGAATAGACTGCTATTTTAATCTTTTTGCTCATTGATTTTGTTTGAAAAATAAAGACAGCGTTAAAAGCATACTCACGGGATGTGAATAATAAACATCATCTTCTGTTTTGAATTTTTGATAAAAAGCGTTTGTAAGCTCGGTTGGAATTACCGCATTCATTTTTTCATTTTCAAGTAATCTTTCCTTTAATTGCTTCTCGTTTTCAGTCCCCAAAAACTGCAATTCCCAATTTCTTTGTATGTGCTTTTTGGGGTTTAGGGTTCGCTTGACCTTATCTAAAATACGATAAGGCATATTATAAGGTTTTTTATTAAAGTGATAGCTATAGAGATTAAAAGGTTTCTGTCCCTGCCAAACAATTTTTGCAAGATCAGGATTCCGCATCTTCAAATACTCAATCTGTATCTGTCTTCCTGCGAGATATTTTTCTGGAACGGTACAAATAAATGCACACATCCTGTTATCATAATAAGGAACGGTTATGGGTTTTTCATGTTCAAAAATACTTAGATTAACACTAGTCCATCTTGGAGCCCAATAAAGGCTCTTAAAGGCACGGATCTGGGCATTGGCACTCTGAGGAATATCAATTTTAAGAAGTAAGCTTTTAAGCCTCTGATACAGATAATCTTCAAAGTTGCCTTCCATATTCCATTCTTTCCAAAGGGTAGTCGCTAATTCTAGACCTCCTTTTTTAACCACTTTTTTAAACAGTACGGCAACCTGTTGCTCAACAGTCAGATCATCGGCAACACCCATGTCATCAAAAAGCACATCGCCCCAATGTCCGAGCGAAAAAACATCCCCCATTTGGGCATATTGGTCGATAAAGGCCATTTGCCTGGGATGTGTAAAATCGGAATAGCAACCGTTTATTTTTGCCAAATCCTCTATTTTATTCCATAAATAGCCATTTGGTATGCGCCAATCTTTAAAAGCAAAACCACAAACTTCGGCTATTTGTTTGGAATATTTGGTTTCATCATGACCTCCTTCAAAAGCATAACTATACGCGGAAACATCTTTCTTGAGATAGTGTAAAGCACAGGCCTGTGTGCGACTGTCCAATCCTCCTGACAAGGGAAGTATCACTTTTCTATTGCCAACCTGCTCCTCTATAATTTGCTCAAAAAGCACTGCAAATTCTTCAACAACCTGCTTAAAAGGACGTTCAACAGGTGTATGGTGCCATTTAAAATAAGGTTGTGTTGCAGTTGTGGATCCGTTATCTATTGTATATTGGTTGGCAGGTTTCAAGACTTTCTGTTCTAAGAAATAGGTGTCGTCATCTAAGAAAAAGCCCAAAGCCGAAAAAACACAGATGGCTTTATGGTCAAGTGTTTTTTGAGCACCTATAAAAGTAGCTTTTGAGGGAATGATGGGGGTATTAATTTCTTTCATTTTTTACTTAAAATTGGATTTCTCAAGGGAGAAACTTAATTTACAATCAACAGAACAAGATTGAATGCTAACAACATTCATCGAGATATAAACAAGTTTCAATCCATCTAGATGCAACGTTTTTTTCACTATCATATCTCTCTTTTGAGTAAAGACAAATAAAATTGTTCATGCTTTTGTATTTCAATTCCTATAGAATAATTTTGAGAAACTAGGTTCTGAAATTCTTTACCTAGCTCAGTAAGTTCCGCTCTACTTTTACCCATAAAAAAAGACAATTTCTTTGCTAATTCTATTTCATTTTTCGGAGTAAAAAGATGTTCTGGAAAGCTTCTCAGTTGGTCTCTTATTCCTGGCACTCTTGAACCTAAAACGACTTTTGAGTTTGCCATGGATTCTAATAAAGCGACAGGAGATCCTTCTCTTCTTCCTTCATCAAGGGTTGGCAATACAAAAATTTCTGCATGGTTCAAATAGTCCACCACATTCATTTGTTTTCCTGAGAACATAACCTTTGAGTTTAATCCTAAAGCATCTACCATCCCGTGAAGCTTTTCTCCATACTCATTTTTATCATCTCCAACAAGCCACAAAACCCAATCTTCATGCTGTGCTTTTATTTCATCAAAAGCCGTTATGAGAGTTTCTATTCCTTTAACAGGAACAAAATTAGCGACACAAATCAACACTCTTTGATTTTCTGCTGTTTTCATTAAAGCCTTAATATGGGAATCTGGAGTTGAAAAATGGAATTTTTCTATATCGACTCCTCTGGAAATAAGCGACGTCTTGTTTGAATGAGGATAAAAAGATGCTTTCATATCCGTATTCTGTAAAGCAATCTTATTTGCTAAAAACGAACGAAGTTGCCAACTGTTTTTGGACAAACCTCCCCAGCTCATATTTTTTTTTGTAAAGACCCATTTTATACCTGCTAATCTTGTGGACAAACCTTCTGTATAATTAGAATTATAATGAAAACTATGAACAATATCTGGCTGTATTGCTTTTAACTTTCTAGATAATTTCCAGCACTTTTTTAGCATCTGAAGAATGGGTCTCTCTTTTGGAATGTAGTCAAAAACATGGATGGGAATTCCTGATTTTTCTACGGTTTCAAAAAACGCACCCCTATTATGCAGACATAAAATATGAGGCTCAAACAATTCCTTATTCAAGCCTAAAGCTAAATTAAGCAATGCTTTTCCACTTCCTGCGGTATCAAAATTGGGAATAGTATAGAGTACTTTTATTTTTTTCATTTTAACAAACTATAAAGCGTAAATAACGCCCATTTTAAATCTTGTTCACCTTTTAGATGTGTCGTTAACATTTTCTCAACTTCTTTTTTTTCAAATCCAAAATTTACTAAGTTACCATCTAAAAGTGTACTCTGGAAAACGGGTTGCAAATCTTCTCTAATCCATTTTGATAAAGGAACAGAAAAACCCTTTTTTATTTGCTCTTTTGGAATTTGAGGAACTCTGCTAGACAAAATATTTTTTAAAAGTTGTTTTTGCACACCATTTCCGTAACTCAACATAGGATCTATTTTCAAAGAAGCTTCTATCATCTTTTTTTGTAAAAACGGTACTCTTACTTCAAGACTATTTTCCATGCTGGCTAGATCGACTTTTCGTAGCGTTTTTTGCATCATCCCATAAAATTCTGCTTTTTGCAAACGTCCTAAAAGTACTCTCTCATCTTTTGTGTTGTCATAATTGTAAACATCCCATTCTGGCAAAGCTATATCTTTCAAATCTGGAGCAATTAAAGGCAACCAGTTGCCCCTAAATCGTGAATGCAATCCTTGATGTACATCCGAAAATTTATCAGCCAACAAGTTACTATTTACTCTTTTTGCTTTTGTCAGATACTTATCAAACCCATAAATAGCTTTTTTGGCAATAGAAGGGTAATGCTGATAATTGATATTTTTTCCTATGTTCCAAAAACGTTCGTAACCAAAAAATAGTTCGTCTCCACCATCTCCACTCAACGCTACTGTAACATTTTGCTTGGCTAATTTAGAAACCAAATAAGTGGGTAGGATGCTAAAATCGGCTAGAGGTTCGTGGAGTGCCATCATCGCCTCATCCCAACTCCCCAGTACTTCTTTGGCCGATAATTGCCAAATATGCTGTTTGATTTCGAGAGCTTCTGCAAATTGTCTTGCTCTTTCTGATTCATCGTGTACTTTACTGTCTGAACCAATAGAAAAAACTTGTAATTCCTTATGATAGTCTTTAGCAAAAGAACAGATCAAAGGGGAGTCAACCCCTCCAGATAAGAATGCCCCTAAGGGAACATCTGACAACATTTGGTCATGAACACAGGAATCCAAAGTAGCAGTCACCAAATTTTGGGCTTCCTTTTTATCAAAAACAGAAAAATCATTTTCTGCAGGAAATTCCCAATATCTAGTATGCTTTTTTGTCCCGTTCGGATAAAAAGTAATCATTTCACCAGGCAATACCTGATAGGTATCCTTGTAAAGCCCAAATGGTGCTGGCATAAAATGTTGTTGCAGATACAGCTTTAAAACACTTAAATCCAAATCGGCTTTTTCAAACATCGGATGTGCCCTAATCTGATCGTATTGGCTTGAAGCAAATAGGGTATCGTTTTTGAAACCATAAAACAACGGTTTGATTCCTGCAAAATCTCTTGCCAAAGTGACCGATTTTTCTTTTGCATCAAAAATAGACATGGCGAACATACCGTCTAACAAGGAAACAGTTTTCTCTATTCCCCATTCCTCCAGACAAGCTGTTATGGTTTCGGTATCGCTGCTGCCTCTAAAGGAGGTATAGTCAAGTTTTTTTCTTAAAGCTAAATGGTTGTATATTTCTCCGTTGAAGACAATTGTAAAACGTTTTTGAGGACTCTGCATCGGCTGTTGTCCTGCAACCGATAAATCTTGAATAGCCAAACGATTAAATCCTAGCTGAACAGAAGTACCGTCGCTCCAATAACCCTGTGAATCTGGACCTCTTTTTTGAGATAGATTAAGGAGCCCGATAAATTCAGGCTTGGATATCAAGGTGTTTAAACTGTATTCTGTCGTGAATCCACACATTATTGATGCTTTTTATAAATTACAAATATTTCTAATTAAGAAATGACTAAAAAAGATTATTTTAAATACTATGCAACTTGAAATAAACATTATCTAATTTAGAATGATTTTTTTTCTAATTATTACTTAGAAACCTATACCCTTTATTAGTTAAGTAATATAGACTACCAAAAAGAGCATTACCCACAATCTTAATAAAAACTCTAACTGAGAATTCTTTTCGCAACATAAAAACACTTAGTAAAAATGCCTTTCTTAGATTTTTATCAATATAAAGTCTTGGTATAAGACTCAGCAAGGCTGTTTCTACATATGTATTAGTATCATCTCTTAACCTATATCTATTATCATAAAGAAACCTAAATATCAAAGTTTTGGAAACAGTCTTGGTGTTACGAGATTTAATTTGATTATCATGTTCTCTATTTGCTACAAGATTTTCATGGACAACAATAGGATTGAGTCCTTTCAAAAGAACTTCGATATGAAACTTGAAATCCTGACCATTCTTAAGTCGTTCATCAAATTTAATATAGTGTTTTATCAAGCTCTCTTTTTTCCATAAAGGAGCCGACGTGCTCCAACCAATTTGTTTTAAAATAAAGCTGTCAATAGGATTTTCATCATAAAGATTCTCATTCCACACACCAACCATTTCCTCTCTTCTGGTTTTAAAAAAAGTAGTTTGACATATCGCAAAATCCTTATTGGAACTCATTAGGGCATCTAACTGCATTTTTATCTTTTCAGGATGCATTAAATCATCGCTATCAAAGAAATTCAAATACTCTCCTTTGCTAATTTCAAAACCGTAGTTTCTTGCACCATTTCCTCCCGGTTTATAATTATTTGGACGCCTGTGAAATTGAAACCTAAAGTCTTTTTTTAAATGTTCAAAAATAACCTCTTCTATGTTATCCATACTGCCGTCATCCACAATAATACATTCCCAATTTTTATAGGTTTGTTCTAGAATACTCTCTAAAGTTTCTTCTATAAGATGAGCACGATTATAAGTAGGAATAATTATGGAAACTAAAGGTTTATTATTCATTACACTCTATCAAATATTGTTTTAATAGTTTTTTTTATCTCCTTCTTATTTCTAATCAAATTCAGCAACTCAAGTATTAGATTCTTTTTCTTTAAACTCTTGTCTCTGGCATATACCTTGTTACTTATAATGCTACGTAATGTATTAAAATTTGCAACTCGTGCATTATCATCTTCTTTATTGTTTTTGTAAAGCTCCTTCGTTATTAGATAGGCTGTTTTTAACTTATTATCTTTTGTCCCCAAACTAAAAAAACCTCCTTCATGAACATGATAGGCACCTAAAATCGCTCTCATATAATAACCCTTACCTTTTTTTAATAAATGATAGTTAAAATGAACATCTCGGGTAAATTTATAATTCTTGAAGTCATCAGGATTATATAGTTCTTTTCTATAAACAAGAGTAAGGTTCTTTGTCAGCCATTGATTAAAAAAGAGTGGTAAGGTTATATCAAATCCTTTTTGTGAACTATCTTTACAATTTTCAACATTCTTTATAACAATCTGCTCTTCTCCTGTTATTGTATTAACTGACTTAAAACCTCCACATACTAAACTATATTCTGGATTCTTCTCCAGAAAATCTACCTGTTTCTGTAATTTTTGAGGATCTATCCAATAGTCGTCACCTTCACAAATGGCAATATACTTACCCTCTGCTCTTGGAAGATTATGTCTGAAATTATGCCCTTTAATACCCTTTGACCATTGATTTTCGGTTTGAATTATAGGCTTTATGATATCAGGATATTTTGCCTGATATTCCATAATAATATCAGATGTTCCATCTGTAGAGGCATCGTCGTGGATAAGCACTTCAAATTTAAAATTACATTTTTGCATCAAGAACCCGTCAAGACACCTCCTGATGTAATCAGCATGGTTAAAAGTGAGCGAACAAATGCTTACTAACGGTTTTTCCATATTATCGAATATTCTTAGTATAGGTTAATTTCTGCTCAATTAGCTCCTCATCATATTCTTTGAGTGTTTGATTTATCGTGCTTTTGACCAAAGTATAATCCGGAATGTTTCTATTTATAACTGTTGTTGCTCCAATAATACATTTTTTCCCAATCTTGACCCTATCAAATATTGTTACACAAATTCCTATGAATGTTTGCTCTTGTACAAAGCAATCACCAGCTATAAAAGAGTTTGCCCCGATAAAACAATGATCTTCAATTATAGAATCATTTCCTATAAACGCTTTTGTTTTAATAAAGACGTTCGAACCAATAATTGTATTTGTATCGATTACTGCATAATCTGAAATCCAACAGTTATCCCCATTAATTTCGCCATGTATTATCGCTGTGGGAGAAACTATATTTGCAAATCTATATCCTAATCTTTTAAACTTACTATATACATCTTTGCGATCTTGGTTTACTTTATTCCATTGGATTGCTATAAAAATCAAATCGGTAGAACTATTAAAGCTTTCCAAGTTTTCACTTTCACTAAAACCTATAATTGGCAACCCACAGAAATCGTCATTTTCTTTGTACGCTTTATCTACAATAAAACCTTTTACGTTAAAAAGATTATATTTTACGACAAATGTAAATATTGATTTTGCAGTCGTACTTAATCCAAATATGTATAAGTTCTTTTGAGACATAATTAATTATTGACTAATTCTTTCAGAATTTTATAGCTATTTTGTGCCTGTAATCTTATTTCGGGTAATTTCAAATCCAAGTGATTTTTAATTTTCTCACGGTTGCTCCAATATTCATCTACTTTATCAATCATATTATTGAGATTATTTGGATCAACAACACAATCAATTAAATCCAACTGTTTCGCAAAACCTCTAAGCTTATGAGCTTTTGGTTCATGACCATAATCAATAATAATTGTGGGAACACTTTGAGACAATCCCGCTACAGCGCCATGCAATCTTCCAGAAATGAATAAATCAAATTGAGAAATTATAGATTTTGTTTCGCCCGGTGTGTAAACTCCGTCTAACAAAAATAATTTATCATTAGGGCTCTTTTCTTGGATAATATCATACAATTGTTTAAGAATAGGGAAATCCCTACCATGAATTAATTTAAATTCGGGCTCCATTAAAAAACCATTTGAATGGGACAATAACATTACATTTACGTCTAATTTTTGTGTAATAAATTCAATTAGACCAATAAAATTATCATATTCGTCATTTGCTCTTGGCCATTTGCTAAAAGGAGGTTGCTCCATGTTCCAGCCACAAATATTAATCCCGATAATTGGTTTGCTTTTATTATATAGTAGGGTATTTTCAAGCTTATTTTTAACAATTTCAAAATCATCACCTTTATATAAATAGGATGGACACGTGTATTCTTTTACATTATCCACAGGTAATCCTGCCTCTTTGAGCAGGGACTTTGAGAGTCCATCTCGCGTTGTAATGACATCAAAATTAATAAGAGCCTCTTTTACTATCGGCAGATATTCATCATTAAAAGGACCAGGGGAACAGCCTAACAGAACATTCTTTTTTCCTAATAATTGAATTGTTCTATTTTTTAGAACTCCAACAATGAATCTGTTCTCTCCTGCTAAATCGGCATTTTGACC
Organism: Flavobacterium arsenatis; assembly: GCF_031456785.1. NCBI lineage: Bacteria > Pseudomonadati > Bacteroidota > Flavobacteriia > Flavobacteriales > Flavobacteriaceae > Flavobacterium > Flavobacterium arsenatis. The sequence goes on along the minus strand of NZ_JAVDVI010000003.1, from coordinate 187,396 downwards.
CCACATATCTCCACTATGATCAATAACCAAATCAGATTTTAAAACTTCATCTATAAATGGCGTAGTATCAATCAGTTTTCCTGTTTTATTGTAAATATCGGCAATAGCATATTCTAATAAAGCATTACTAAGATCATCTTCACTCCAATTATAATAAAGCTCTAATGGGACACATTTTACTTTTTCTCTTAAGCAAAATTCATCTGTCAGTTGTATAGTGGTATATACTGAAGCATCAGGAAAAGTTAAATGTATTTGTCTAAAAAAACTTTCCGTTACATAATAATTACCGATGTTTCCAAACTCTTTTCTTCCCCAATGAACTGAAGTTTGTCCTGTAACAAATATTCTCATTTTAAGTTATTTTGTATTTTAATAAATATTTTTTTGTTTCTTCTACTGAATTGAACATCAGTACATCAATAATGGATAACCATGGTACAAAATCATAATCAAATTGCCTATAATCAATGAATTCTGATTTAATAAAATTAAGTTCAATTCCTTGATTTTTAAAATCTTCTTTAGAATAAAGTTCAACACCGCCTATTGGGTTTATATAAATCTTGGCTTCGAGATGTTTGCAAATTTCTATCACTTTATCTTTGGCTTTAAATTCTTCGATGTCAAAATCCAACTCAGATGATTTTACAATTTTACACTCTATACCCAGCAATGATTTTATGGCATCAATTGAATTAAATATAAAATCAAATAAATTATCTCCTTGATATTCAAATATTTTTTCAATGAGCGGAAATATATCATTATAAAACGGAGCCTTCACGTATGCCCCCTTTAGTTTGTTCATGATTTTCATTTTTTCATTTTGAAAATCATCTGACAAATAGCGTTGATTTACATTTAAATAATCAGAATCCTTTTTTAAAGGAATTGTAATAAATTGATCTTTCCCATTAACAAGTACTCTGTTTCTATTGATCCACCCTTTTTTAGTAAATTGTATGTTATCGTAAACAACAAAAGTATCTACTGAATTCATTAACTGATAATATCCAATATAAGGCATAAAATAGGGTTGCATAATGGCTATTTTCATCATCACTCCTTAAACTATTTGATTTATTAGCCTACAGATTTCTTCAATATTCTGGTTTTCAATCCCTACATACAATGGTAAACACAAAATTCTATTTGAAATATTTTCAGACACAGGCATTTCCTTGCTCACTATATATGTGATGGTATTTAACGATGGGCAAAAATACCTTCTAGGAAAAATATCATTTTCATTTAAACGCTTTTGTGCCTCTAAAACTTGTTCTTCCGATTCAAAAACCACGGGATAATAACTATAATTCCAATCTGTATGTTCTCTGATTTTCATTTTTTGAAGAGTAGAAAAGTCCAATAGACGATCATAGCTTTCTACTGCTTTTTTTCGTGCATCAATGATTTGGTCCATGAATGGAAACACGGCTAAACCCATTGCAGCATGAAGCTCTGATATTTTACCATTAATTCCTAAACCGTAAAAATCCAATGCTCCTTTATGTCCAAAATTGTGGCTGTAAAAGAGCTGATGCCTCAATTCCGGATCGTTAGCAAACATAGCACCTCCTTCTCCAGTATGAAATAACTTGGTAGCATGAAAACTACAAGTGCTTACATCTCCAAAATTAAAGATACTTTGTCCATTATACTTAACCCCGAAGGAATGAGCGGCATCATAAATGACATACAGATTATGTTTTTTGGCAATAACTTCTATTGCTTCGACCGCACAAGGATTTCCAAAGACATGGGTGGCAAGGATACAGGTGGTTTTATCGGTAATGGCTGCTTCTATTTTAGTCTCATCAATGGTGAGATATTCAGGATGGATATCTACAAAGACAGGTGTGCAATTTTCCCAGACAATGGATGCCGTAGTGGCCACATAGCTGAAAGGTGTTGTAATAATTTCTCCTCCCTTACCCAAAAGCTTGAGTGCAATTTGCAACGGAACCGTGCCATTGTTGGTAATTGTCATCCAATCTACACCCAAATAGCCTTTAAGTTGCTCTTCTAATAGTTTTACAAGATCACCCCTATTGGTAAGCCACTGCTTGTCATAGGCTTTTTGCACCCATTCAGTGTACTCTTCTATCGGAGGTAAAAAGCATTTGGTTACCGGTATCATATTTTATTTTTATTAAACAGTACTACACCATTCGTACTTCTATTCGCTCTATTTTTGTTCCATCTATCCTCTTCTTACATCTTACATCTCCCAACTCCCATCTTCCAACTTCTTCTTTCTTCCCTCTCCCAGCTTCCAGCTTCCCTCTTCTCTCAAATCTCCTGTAATTCCACCATTCTTTTAAATCGCTCCGAAGAAGAAGTAAGTTCAGAAAAGTTTCCTTGTCCGGTAATAGTGCCCTTGTCCATTAAATAGATAGTATCGGCATTTTTGATGGTTGCTAAACGATGTGCAATAATCAATAGGGTAAACTTACCTTTAAGGGCGTCTATATTTTGTTGGATTTCATTTTCGGTTTCAGAATCTAAAGCGGAAGTAGCCTCGTCTAAAATCAAGATTTCAACTTCCTTAAAGAGTTCTCGGGCAATTGAGATACGTTGTCGTTGTCCTCCACTCAAATTAACACCATTGTTCCCTAAAAGGGCTTGCTCTTTTAATTTTAAACCATCAATAAAGTCGCTTAAAGAAGCCATTTTTACAACTGCTTGAAATCTGCTAATGTTATAATCAGTAGGCTCTGCCCAGAAAGTTATGTTTTCAAAAATGGTAGCATTAAAAACGGTAGCCTCTTGAGAAATATAGCCTATTTTTTTTTGATAAGTAAATTGGTTGAATTGTTTTATGTCAACTCCATCAATTAATATTTCTCCACTATGTACATTAAGCAATCTAATAATTGTATTGACCAGAGTAGTTTTACCACTTCCACTTTCTCCAACAAAAGCAATAGTGCTATTTTTAGGAATGCTAATATTAATTTTATTCAAAATAGTCGTATCATCATATTTAAATACAACATCTTTGATTGTTATAGAATGTTGTAATCCCTCAAATATTCGTTTACCTACTTTTTCTTTATAGGTTTTTAATTCCAATAAAAAGCTTGTAATGTTATCAATGGCACCTTGATTAGCAAGGGTATTGTTATAGCTGTTTTGTACAGAAACAACAGAAGTTAAGGCACGATAAAAAAACAGCAAGCTGATCATGATTGCGGATATACGAGCATCAAAAAAAGTGATTTGTGCAAAAATTACAAGCACTACTATACAAATCAACATCGGCTCTCTATAGGCACTAACTTTTGAATTTAACATACCCATCTGCAAGGATTCATATTGCACATGATCGATAGATTTTTCTACTTTATTTTTATAATCCATAACTTTGCCAGTAGCCTTAAGATATTTAAAGTTATGCACATACTGAATCAGTACATTCGAAAATGCATTTCCCACTTTAGAGATATTTTTGGATTTTTCTTTGGTAAGTTTATTGATCTGACTGAAGATCAAATTAGACAAAAGACCTCCAAGACACACCAGCAATGCAAATTGCCAATCTACAAGGAAAGAAAAAAGCATATAGACAATAATCATAATCGATCCTTGAATCATGGAGACATAGTTGGTATAAGTATTAGACAATCTCACAATTTCTCCTAAAAATATATTTTGAATTTTTCCTATATCCGTTTTTACAAATTGATTGTAGGCAAAGAGGGGAAGCAAATCAACAATACTCATACGTACTTTTTTAGTAAGCCGTTGTTGTGTGAGTATTCTATAAACACTAGCCCTGTAAACTACACTACCTTTCAGTAAAAATATAATTACTAGAAATAAAAGTGCCTTGTTTACGGTTAGCGTAATGCCTATGCTACTTAAAAAATTAGTTATAACACTCAAATTACCCATGTCAACAGCATCACCTCCATCGGCCAACTGTAGTAAAGGCAAAAACATGGTAAGCCCAAGACTATCTAAAAGCCCAACCACAATACTGAAACCTATTACAACCAACAACCTCGACCGTAGGATGGAGTAGAAATAAGCAAAAGAAGAAAAGTATTGTTTGATGTAGCGTTTCATTAATTGAAATCTTTTTTTGCAAAAATAGTACTAACCGACAAATTTAATAAAATTATGTTAAAATCGAATATCCTGAAAAGCTGGGCAATCAAACGGTTCGAGAAGGGCGAAACCAGAAAATTAAAACTTTTATATTTAATTAAGCCTAAAGTAGCGGGAGTTTGTAATGTAGTAGATAAGAAATGGGGTGCAACTAGCTTGTAGAACATGCCCAAACAACCTTTTAAAAATATAAAAAGCAGGTTGCTATGATACCAGACTCCAAGTAGGTGAAGACTGAAAAATTGGTCTTTTGGTTTGATCGCAAACAACCAATCCTGATCTTTAATATAGTTCATTTTATTTGCCTTGGGGTCTTCGATTTACTTCTATCAAGGGGGCGGTCAAATATAACAATTAATGCCAAAACATCAATTCTTTTTTAAAATTTTAATCCACATTTAAAGATTTAGTCACACTTCTGTTGATTTTTTGCTCAATTTCCAGCAAACACACCCTATTAAATCATTATCAACAAAAAACAAAAAAAGTCCCTACACTTGGCAGGGACTAAAATAAGCAATCAGGAAAGAAGTGGCTATTTTTACTCGGTAACTTCCAATAAGTTCAAGACATTATAGACTTCATTGTTCAAAGGATATTGAACGCCATTGATTTCTTGAAAAAACTCAATAAGGATGAACCAGAAAACAAAGCCTTCACCAACCGGAAGCTCCTCTGGTGCCAAATCCACAGCAACAGCATTCATATCCAGAGGGAAATTTTCTACCTTGCTGTACTGCATGCCGTGCGAACCCGTTTCAAAGTTGAGTAAAAGTACACCTGTTTTAAACGACACATGCGTAGCCGATTGTGGATAATACAACATCGTACCAGGAATAAAATCAGCCATTGAGAAGGTTTTGGTTGTAGTATCCAAGCTAAACGGACACCGTAAAACACTACCGAATTGAGACTTGCCATTAAAATCAAATCCGTTGAGCAAAGCCTGGCCTTCGGCCGACCTGAGTCCAATACTAACTTGCCTTTCTCCCCTGCGGGAATTGGTGTCATAATTCTTGACCTTTGTCAGCACACCAACAAGTCGGTTGTTGAGTTTAGTGTCTCTCGCACTGTTGATGAGCGAACTAGCACCCAAACGCACTTTTTTACCAGCACTAGCCACAATTCCAAATTCCGAACCATTTTCCCTTGTTCTGGCAAAGGCCGGATCCTTCGCAATACGCTCTTTCGAGATACCGCCTTTGTTCTTCACGACATATTCCCCATTCTTTTGTTTGTAGAAGGTTAAGTCGCCAACAGTTCCTTCAATCTTGATAAAACTTCTTAATTTTGCCATTGTATAAATGATTTTTAGTTAAACAATGACCCAAAACTAATGCAAGAAACAATACCCTCAACAAGCTGACAATCAAACGTTACCCTATTATACCTCTATTTACTTCCTATTCTATTTTAGGTTGTTCTTTTTCCGAATAGTTCCTAAATGTCCTCATTATTACTCAAAAAAAAATTAAGTGTGTTATTTGTTAGGAAACAGATGAAAAATTCATAATCTTAAATAATAAAACAAGCAATGGTTCGTTTATGTTAAAAATAGTTCATTTGTTTAATTTCGGATTGAAGTTGTAAAGAAGTACAGAGCTTCCAAAAAAACAGCGTAGGTTCAAAGGTAACGGAATAGTTATTTTAGGACAAGGAACAAATTAAGTCAGACAGGCAACAACTAAACAGCTAAAGGGCAGTTAATCCGTAGGTAAGCCACAGTTAAGGCGTATTTAAGCGACACCAAGCACTAAAAGTCACCTGATTGAACTTTAAAAGCAAATAAGGTATAACATTAAAATTTAAAGCCATGCAGAAATTGGTGCTCTATGCAAAGGACATATCGTCAATAATGGGAATTTGCGAAAAATCATCTCAAAAACTAATAAAGAAGATAAACCAAGAGTATGATCTTGTAGAAAATAGATTTATCGCAATAAGCATATTCGCAAAATACACAAACATTGATGCCGAAATAATAAGAAATACGGTCAATCAATCCAACCGTGAGTACGGCAACCTCTGCATCCGTTGTCCACATCAATCTCAAAAGTAACATCGTACTACCCTTCAATCATCCACAACAAAAAAGATTAAGCACTCTTGATAAATCGATTAAGAGCCATACGCATCCAATCACTAAAGGCATAAAAAAATCCCGATTGTCATACAGACAACCGGGATTTAAAAGTACCCAATGGTTTAGTATATAGCTAAAAACTATTTCTTAATTACCTTGATGTTTTTAATCAATCCGTTAGCCATTACATTGATGATGTAGTTCCCTGTAGCCAATGAACTCATATCTATTTTAACTTCTTGGCTGTTATGTGCTTTTTTATACACTTTTTGTCCAAGTACATTAAAGATTTCAATGCTTTCAATAGCACTAGAATAAGTCACAGTCAACACATCCGAAACAGGGTTTGGATAGTATTTCAAGCTTGCTGAATCAAATCCTGGTGTTCTAAGATCTACTCCTGCTGTTATCATCAATCGACCTTCACTTTCACAACCATCAACCGTTTGAGAAACATAATAAACAGTTCCTGTTGTGATTAATGTAGAAGAAGGAATAACATTTCCGTCAGTCGAAGCATCATACCAGATCAAGTCTGTACCAGTAACTTCAAAATCTGTCAAGTCATCGCCAGTAGTGAAATCCTGTGTAGGGGTTGTCGTGGTTGGAGCATCTACTGCATCCTTAACCACAACACTAACTGGAGATATCACAGAACAACCATTTGCATTTTCTGCTTTGATATAAAAAGTTCCTGATGAAGGAATTGCATCCGGACCAGGGAAACTCACATTTCCAAAAGGATCTGCCCAATAAGTCAATGTCAAATCATTACCTGAACCTGTAGTTACAGCATCAGCAGTAATATCTACCGTTTCAGAAGAACATACTGCAGCTGGGTTATTGATTACCAACAAAGGCAATTCATTAACCGTTACTGAAATACTTATAGGAACTGCACATTGTCCTGCATCTGGAGAGAAGGTATAATCTCCCGAAGCAGTATTGCTTACTGTAGCAGGTATCCATGTTCCTGTTATTCCGTTTGGAGAGGTTGTTTCTAAAACTGGAGCTGTATCACCAGAACAAATTGGTGCTATTGAAGCAAAATCCGGTACAACCATTTCATTTACAGTTACAGAGAGTATTTGTGCAACGGCACATTGTCCTGCATCTGGTGTAAACACATAGTCTCCAGAAGCCATATTATCGATTACCGCTGGATTCCATGTTCCCGTAACTCCATTTGGAGAAGTAAGCTCCAATACTGGTGCTGTAGCTCCTGAACAGATTGCAATTGCAGGGAAGTTTGGAGTAACTTCGTCATTAATAGTAACAACCAATTGGTGAACACTTCCACACTGACCAGCATTTGGTGTAAACGTATAAGTTCCTGATTCAGAAGAATCAACAACAGCAGGACTCCAAACACCTATTATTCCATTCGGTGAAGTAGCCGCCAAAAGTGGCATATCCGCTGTAGAACATAAAGTCAAGGCACTTGCAAAATCTGGTGCTATTGGAGTTGAAGAAACGGTTACAGCTAATGTTTGTGTTGCTGCACAAACTCCAGCATTCGGTGTAAACACATAAGTACCACTAGCCATATTGTCTATTAAGGCTGGAGACCAAGTTCCTTCTATTCCATTTGGAGAAGTAGTAGCCAATGTTGGCGCTACTGATCCTTCACATATAGTTCCGATGGCAGCAAAGTTTGGTTGTTCAACTTCTGAAAAAGTAACTGCGATTTCAGCCCTTGCACTTTCGCAACCACCAACTGTTTGAGAGGCATAGTAGCTTCCTTCAACTAGATTGGCAGTTTCAGACAATGCAACACCACCTGTAGCGGCATCATAAAGTTGAACATCTGTACCTGTTACTTCGCTTAAAATAGCTGCAACTGTAGCAGTCGGACAAACTTCCAAAGCACCAGGTTGGCTCGTACCACAATTAGCAGTATGAGAACCTAGAGTTGTTGCTGTTTGAGCAACATCATTATAGGTAAAAGAAGAAACTGTCCATTCAGAAGTAGCTTCATCTGTACCAGAAGAGGCCGCCCAACTGGTATTGCCTCCACAAACTGAAGATTTTCTTGTTAGAATCTTATCTACAGTAGCATTAGCAATACCTGCAACAGTCCATCCTGTTCCTGGGTCACTATCATGCTGTCCGAAAACATCAATCAAAGAAAACACAGTCCCTGAACCGCCATTCCATTCTAATCCAATAGCATCATCACCATTAAACTGGATAAAACCACTGTTATACAAATCTGCACCTAAAACATCTGTACTGTTATTGGCAATTGTATAAGTATTGTTATTGGCTAACGTTCCTGTTAGAGCTAAAGTTCCAACAACCCATCCACCACCATTTGAAGATCTTACCAATCTAAAATTGGCTAAATCTACAGCAGCACCAGTACCGTTATACAATTCGATGTATTTTTTATTGCCACCAGCACCCTCTCCATACTCAGAGATTATCAGGTTAGACACTCCACCACCGCTAGATCCGCCTGGAACTGTTGGCAAGGCTACTGTTGAAAGCAAAGTAAATTCTTGACTTGCCGTAGTAATGATACAGTTAGTATCTGTCGTCACTGTCGCAACATAAGAAACTGCTGAAGTAGGCTTGGTATAAACAACATTCGCAGGAGTTCCAAGTACGTATGGAACCGTAGCCATTGCATCAGAATACAAATCTGTTGCTGGTGACCAAGTTACCGCTGCTTGAACACCAACGTTGAAAACAACATCTGTTCTGGACAAGAAACTGGTATAGCTACCTGTATTTGCAGGTAACATACTAGCTAAGTTAGCATTTAGGACAGCAGCCGTCTGATTGTCAGCTCTCCACATAAAAGTACTTCTGTGAGTAGTAGCTGAATATTTAGCGGTATTGCTTGGGCTTGGCCCTGCATTATTATTGCTGTAATTAACTTCCACAACTAAGTTGCTAACCCCATCCCACACAAAAGGAGTATCCAATGAAAGAACATTTTGCCCTACTGTTGGAGTATGATTAGCAGCATTTCTCACCACTGTTAAATCTGTTTCAAACACTGTACCTGTAGCTTCAAATTCCTGTTTAACAGTGTTTTTCATTTTAACTACAACATTCTGTAAAGCCACACCATTAGTTGCTACCATATTTAGTGCAATATTCTCAATTGTTGCTTGAGAAGTAAATCCTAGATCCAACAATTCTTGTGCTTGGTATATCCACTGTTGCTTGGTTCCTCCGTAATAATTCTGAAAAGGATTAGGGCCTAGCGGTGTTCCAGAACCTGGAGTTGACGTGAAAGTACCAGCACCCGAAACTAAAGTTTTTGATACTAATCCTCCATTCACACTTAGCTCTTGAATTGAACCAACACACATTGACGCATCAGTAAAATCGATAGTTGCAGCTGTTGGATTATTATTAATGGTAATTACCATTGTTGATGTTGTAGAACAACCTGTAACAGAGTCAGTACCAACAACTGTATAAGTTGTGGTTGCTACTGGTGTAACAATTTCGCTACCTGTACTAGCAACTCCATCAAAAGTATATGTGTAATTAGGATTTGCAGAAGTAATAGTAATCGTTACAGGCTCTGCAACTTCACAAAAAGAAGCTTCAGAAGGCGATAGGTTTATTGCCGGAATGGCAACATTTAGAAGTGCTGCATTATTATCCGTTCCATTCCACAAACCGTTTGTTACCCCATATTTATAAGGACCGAAACCTAATTTATATCTGCTTGCAAAATAATGATCTCCTACAGGCAATCCGTTATAAGTTACTTTATATTCATCGTTGTTACCAACCTGTATATTATAGGTAGCCAATTGGAAAGCTGCTTCTGGCCATGTAGCCGGATCAGTATTTTCAGGATTCATACCAATCCAAACCTGCAAATTCATGTTTTCACCTGCTGGTTCAGTAGCTATACTATCCCAAGCTTGTGTATAAACATCTACTGTTTGACAAGGCTGCATTGTTCCAACTGCGACTCCATCTACTACAAAGGCTTGAATATTAGCCCATGTGATACTTTCTTCTGGTTGTGCAACAATTGTAAATTTATAATCCTCTGCCTCCGTTCTTGTTGTAGTAGAACAAGCCAATGGATTTGCAACACCATTTGCCGTCAATACTCTCATCCTATAACTTCCTAAAGCTACATCAGCAGGTATTGCAACTGTCTGAGTGATAGCTGCAGAAGTAGTCGTGGTAGTCCCGTATAATTTTTCAGAAGCTTCAAACACAAAATTATTATTCCAATCTACCCATACATTCAAACCTACTGGTCCTCCTGTTACATTGGCAGTAAATGAAAAAGAACCTCCTGCATGATGTATCATCTCTTGAGTAGCATAATTATCCTGATATCCTGCAGTAGCATATCCAGAAGCCAAGTTAGAAACATTACTAATGGCTCCTACAGTCGAGAAGTTATTGATGAATGTTGTAGTCAAGGTTGACGACGGAACACAATATCCTGTAAAGAATGTAGTAGCCGAACTCCACGCACTTGCATCAGTTGAACTCGTACATACTGACTTGATATAAAAGCTGTAAGTTGTACTTGCAATAAGAGAATCAAATGAAATGTTGTTAGCATTAACAGATCCTTCAGCCACCAAACCTGTTGCTCCACTTCCTGCCGCACCTGAAGTTCTTAATTCATAACTATAAGATCCTAAAGTTGTTGAAACAGAGTTTACCCAAGAAACGGTAGCTCCCGTTTGAGACTCTACCAGAGAAGTTATAGCTGTTGGAAGTGAACAAATTTCAAATAAATTGATCGTATAATCTCCCTTTTTTATGGTTTGTGAAGCATATACCCTGATATAGTAATCTGTATTTGGAATCAATCCGGTTAGATTCATTTGAGATCCGGTCAAATTTGACCCTCCGGTAATCTGAGTCAATGAACCACAGGCATTTTGATATACAGAGAAACCTACTTCAACTGGAGCCTCATAAGCTAATGAAATTCTAGTTGCAGCAACATTTCCGCTATTAAATTTGTACCAAGCATCAAAATATGTCCCTAAAGCACTTCCTGCACTCGGAGAGGCAACTCCAAAACTCTGAGTAGCACATTCATTTGAAGAAGCCGTTGATGTTCCTATAGTAAGTATTTCTGCTGTTGAACATTCATCGTTTGCAGTAACAGGGCTACACAGATCTTGCATTTCCCATGTCAATACAAAATTACCAGTTGCAGATAAGTCTGTGCCTGTTTGATATCCGTGTACAAAAACATAATATTCTACACCCGTCAAGGCATTAAATGTCACTTTAGAACTAAATTGATTAGCTCCTACACAAGCTGGAGCTGCATCATCATTTACAGCCACACAGGTAAAGTTACTACATCCCCCAGAGTAAACAGATAATCTGCTATCAAAACCGATTGTTGGGTGGCAAGTTAAAAATGTTATTTGCTGATTATTACCCATGAATCTATACCAAGCACCTCTTTCGGTTGTTTGAGAACCCAGTGCAGCACAGTTTAAATAATCCGTTCCTACAACGGCGCCTACTGTTGAACCTACTTTAGATGTAACAGCTGGATTAGACAAATCCAATTGTATAGCATTGGCACAACTTCCATTGGTTGCCCCTTCTACAACTAGGGTAGCAGGTGTGAAATCTACATTGTAGTAATTCACATTAGGCGTTCCTGTACATCTTACATATTCGTAGATTTTTACAAAATAGTTTCCAGGAGTCAATCCTGTAACCGTCACATTAGATCCTGTACCATCATATACTATTTTCTCGCCTGATGTATAAGCTGTAGAAACTCCGGTTACATCAGCTGTTGATGGAGCCGTAAACTCGTTAACGGTATTGATAACTACATATCTTCTTGTTCCGTTTCCGTTTGCCCAAGATAAAGTTACAGCACCCGCTAAGTTTTCAATCTTCTGTAAATTCGTAGGGAGTGTTTGAGGAATAATTGGCCCTTTCACTTCCGAAACTTCTGAATAATCAAATAATCCTGATTCCGAACAAGTTACTTTTAAGCGATATTGAATATCCGTTCCAGCAAATACTGGAGGCGTGTAACTCATCGTTGTAGCTCCAGTACCACCCACCGCATTAACAAAATCCACCCCATTGATTGATTCTTCCCATTGATAGGTCAATCCTGATGCACCAGTTGTTGATCCCGTTACAATTCTTGCAACAGGAGCTACACCAACACAAACATTCGTTAGTAAGGGCATTGCAATTCCTGCTTCAGGTGTGCCTTCACAAACTGGCGGAGGTGTAAAAGTAAATTTCTTGCCTACCAAATTTGTAGTGGCAGAAATACCATTATTAGCAGTAGTCCCTGAAGCAGTTGATGGTGCAGCTGGGGTAATACTCAAAAACGAACTACTATCGTTCAAACCTACCGAGGCAGACAAGGTTCCTGCAGCAGCCATAATTGGTCCATAAACAAACTCAACAATATTGGTAGTTTCATACAAACGTAATTTAAAAGACGCTTTATTAGTTGCAGAAGTTGCTCCGCCACCACCAATATTTATTGAATTCCAACCTACCGATAAAACACGATTGGGTGCAACTCCTGTTAGTTCATAATTAACTGTACCGCCTGTTGCATTGTTGTCGTCCCAAAAAGGAGCGACAAGAGGTCGCAAAGTAGTCGTATTTCCTAATGAATTTGTCCAACCTGTATCTACAATTGTATTCCCCAATCTAATCATACCATTGGTGGTAATTGAAAATGTCGTATAGGTTGTGACCCCTAATTTAAAATCAAAACCTATAGAAATGGTACTCTGCGTGCCATCATCACCTGTTGCTGTAGAAAGTGTCCCTCCTACTGGCACATACGTTTCCGTAGATTCTGCAAATAAATACGTACTAACTTGCTGAGCATAAAACTCACTGCTTGACAGCATAAGAATTAGTGTCAAAACAGACAAAAGCTGGCTCTTCGGCCAACTCGAAAATTTGCGAATACCTTTTACAGGCATTGATGAGGACATTCCTCTGCAAATCTGTTCTGGTAGGATCCTATAACCGCTACCCCTAGAATTGTAATTTAAATCCATAAAAATTTTGTTTTTATTAAGATAGGAAATTTATAAAAAAAACTTAACATATCATTAAAAAAAACTTAAAAAATTATCAAATAAGTATTTGAGTCAACCATATCAAGTGAATAAAAACTTTTATTATCACAATAACTACCCTTTTCTTTAACTAAAGACAAAACTTATTTTCCGCATATTCCTATTAACAAAAAAAGCCCTTTCATAATTTGAAAGGGCTTTTATTATGCTTGTCCGGTTGGACCAAAATTTAACGGTATTGGAGGTTGCTCCGAATCTTTAATTTCTCCGTGGGCTAGTTCATATCTGTGAATGTTTTCACCCATAGCTTTTAGAAGTCTTTTGGCATGTTGAGGTGTCAAGATAATTCTTGACTTTACCTTAGCCTTAGGTGTTCCCGGCATTATGCACACATAATCCAATACAAACTCTGATGCAGAATGGTTGATTATGGCTAAATTAGAATAGATACCTTCAGCCGTTTTTTCGTCCAGTTCGATATTTATCTGACCTTGGTTTTGATTTTGATCGCTCATAAAATTATTTTAGATGTTTAAATTAAAAAAACCTAACAGACTAGTCTGTTAGGTTTAGTAAATATAGAAAGAATATTTTTCCTTTTAGAATAAATCCTAGTAATTGTACTCTTCTTTTGTTGCCATCATTTCATTGAAATCTTCTTTTGATCCTACGATAGTGTTATCGTATTCTCTCATACCTGTTCCTGCAGGGATTCTGTGTCCTACAATAACATTTTCTTTCAATCCTTCTAAGTAATCTACTTTACCAGCTACTGCTGCTTCGTTCAATACTTTAGTAGTTTCCTGGAACGATGCCGCAGAGATAAATGATTTAGTCTGTAACGAAGCTCTTGTGATACCTTGCAATACTGGCGTTGCAGTTGCAGTGATTACCTCACGTGCTACAACTAGGTTCTTATCATTACGTTTCAATTGTGAGTTTTCATCACGCAATTCACGAGAAGTAATGATCTGTCCTGGTTTCAAGTTATCTGAATCTCCAGCGTCTTCAACCACTTTCATTCCGTATAATTTATCATTCTCAACGATAAAGTCTTTTGTATGGATCAATTGATCTTCTAGGAATAAGGTATCTCCTGGATCTTGAACTCTAACTTTACGCATCATCTGACGAATCACAACTTCAAAGTGCTTGTCGTTGATTTTTACACCTTGCAAACGGTACACCTCTTGAATTTCATTAACCAAATACTGTTGAACAGCAGCCGGCCCTTGAATTCTCAAGATATCATCTGGAGTAATAGCACCATCAGACAATGGAACTCCAGCTCTAACAAAGTCATTTTCTTGAACAAGAATCTGGCTTGAAAGTTTTACAAGATATTTCTTGACTTCACCAAATTTAGATTCGATAACAATCTCACGGTTACCTCTTTTGATTTTTCCAAAAGAAACAACACCATCAATCTCAGAAACTACTGCCGGGTTTGAAGGATTACGAGCCTCTAACAACTCTGTAATTCTTGGAAGACCTCCTGTAATATCACTCGATTTAGATGAACGACGTGGTATTTTCACCAAAATCTTACCTGCTTTGATCTTCTCACCATTTTCAACCATCAAGTGGGCTCCAACTGGTAAGTTATAAGAACGGATCAATTCACCATCTTTACCGTAAACCAATAAAGTTGGGATTAATTTTTTGTTTCTTCCTTCAGAAATTACTTTTTCCTGGAATCCTGTTTGCTCATCGATTTCAACCATGAACGATTGTCCTTGCTCTAAATCTTCGTAAGCAATTTTACCAGTAAATTCAGAAATAATAACTCCATTATATGGATCCCACTTACAGATTACAGTTCCTTTTTCTACTTTATCTCCGTCTTTAACGAAAATACTAGAACCGTAAGGTAAGTTATGCGTATTCAATATAATACCTGTTTTATCATCAACCAATTTCAATTCAGTTGAACGTGAAACCACAATGTCAACAGTATTTCCTTCAGAATCTTCACCTTTAACCGTTTTCAAATCTTCTATTTCTAGACGACCGTTGAATCTTGTAACGATGCTTGACTCTTCAGATAAACCTCCCGCAACCCCTCCAACGTGGAAGGTACGAAGTGTCAACTGTGTTCCTGGCTCTCCAATTGACTGTGCAGCAATTACACCAACAGCCTCACCTCTTTGAGTCATTTTTCCAGTTGCAAGGTTACGACCATAACATTTGGCACAGATACCTTTTGTAGCTTCACAAGTTAATGGAGAACGTACTTCTACTTTCTCGATTGGAGAAGCTTCAATAACTCTCATTATTGCTTCGGTAATTTGCTGACCAGCTTTCACTAAAACTTCAGTCGTCAAAGGATTGATTACATCTTGCAATGCAACACGCCCTAGGATTCTTTCACCTAAAGTTTCAACTATTTCTTCATTCTTTTTCAATGCAGAAACTTCCACACCTCTTAAAGTACCACAATCTTCGATGTTAACGATAACATCTTGAGAAACGTCGTGAAGTCTTCTTGTCAAGTATCCAGCATCGGCCGTTTTCAAAGCCGTATCCGCTAGACCTTTACGAGCACCGTGAGTAGAGATAAAGTACTCAAGGATCGAAAGACCTTCCTTAAAGTTAGAAAGAATCGGGTTTTCAATAATTTCACCACCACCGGCTGTAGATTTTTTAGGCTTAGCCATCAAACCACGCATACCAGTCAACTGACGAATCTGTTCTTTAGAACCCCTCGCTCCAGAATCAAGCATCATATATACAGAGTTGAAACCTTGTTGGTCTTCTCTAATATTTTTCATTGCCAATTCTGTCAATTGAGCATTTGCTGAAGTCCAGATATCAATAACTTGGTTGTAACGTTCGTTATTGGTAATAAGACCCATATTATAATTCGCAGAAATACCTTCAACTTGTTCTCTGGCATCGGCGATTAATTGTGTTTTTTGTTCAGGAATTCTAATATCCCCTAATGAGAATGACAATCCACCTTTAAATGCAAACTTGTACCCCATATCTTTCATATTGTCCAAGAAGGCAGCCGTTGTAGGTACATTGGTTACACTTAAAATGTGACCGATAATATCTCTAAGGTTTTTCTTAGTCAATACATCATTGATATAACCAGCAGCTTCTGGAACTACTTCATTAAACAATACACGACCAGCGGTTGTTTGAATGATTTTGTATACCAATTCTCCATTTTCGTTGAAATCTTTTGCTCTAATTTTCACTCTAGCATTCAATTCAACTTTACCTTCATTCAAGGCAATGTTTACTTCTTCTGCAGAATAGAAAGTTAAATCTTGTCCTAAAATTTTCATTTCTGGAGTTGACAGACGCTCTTTGGTCATATAATATAGACCCAAGACCATATCCTGAGAAGGTACCGTAATTGGAGCACCATTTGCGGGGTTCAAGATATTATGAGAAGCCAACATCAATAATTGAGCTTCCAAAATAGCTTCTGGTCCAAGTGGCAAGTGAACTGCCATCTGATCCCCATCAAAATCCGCATTAAATGCCGTACAAACCAATGGGTGAAGCTGAATGGCTTTTCCTTCAATCAATTTTGGCTGGAATGCCTGAATACCTAGTCTGTGCAAAGTTGGAGCACGGTTAAGCAATACAGGGTGCCCTTTAATTACGTTTTCAAGAATATCCCAAACTACTGGCTCTTTCTTGTCGATGATTTTTTTGGCCGACTTAACTGTTTTTACAATTCCTCTTTCTATCAATTTACGGATCACAAAAGGTTTGTAAAGCTCAGAAGCCATATCTTTTGGCAAACCACACTCAAACAATTTCAATTCAGGTCCAACGACGATTACCGAACGAGCAGAATAATCCACACGTTTACCCAAAAGGTTTTGACGGAAACGACCTTGCTTACCTTTTAACGAATCAGAAAGTGATTTTAATGGTCTGTTTGATTCTGTTTTAACAGCAGATGCTTTTCTTGTATTATCGAATAACGAATCTACAGATTCCTGCAACATACGTTTTTCGTTTCTCAAGATAACCTCAGGAGCTTTGATTTCCATCAATCTTTTCAAACGATTGTTACGGATGATTACTCTTCTGTACAAATCATTCAAATCTGAAGTTGCAAAACGACCTCCATCAAGTGGCACCAACGGACGTAATTCTGGTGGAATAACTGGAACTACTTTCATAATCATCCATTCAGGGCGATTTTCTCTGTTCAAGTTAGACTCACGGAACGATTCAACAACTTGAAGTCTTTTTAAAGCCTCAGTCTTACGTTGTTTAGAGGTTTCGTTATTAGCAGCGTGTCTTAAATCATAAGACAAAGTATCCAAATCGATTCTTGCCAATAAATCCATAATACATTCAGCACCCATTTTGGCGATGAATTTATTAGGATCATTGTCATCTAAATATTGGTTTTCCATTGGAAGAGTGTCCAAGATATTCAAGTACTCTTCTTCAGTTAAGAAGTCCAATCTTTGTAAAGATTCTCCATCAGGATTTTGAGCGATACCAGCTTGGATTACTACATATCTTTCGTAGTAGATAATCATATCTAATTTCTTAGATGGAAGACCAAGGATATAACCAATTTTGTTTGGAAGAGAACGGAAATACCAGATATGAGCGATTGGCACAACAAGGTTGATGTGTCCTACTCTATCACGACGTACTTTCTTTTCTGTAACTTCCACACCACAACGGTCACAAACGATACCTTTGTAGCGGATTCTTTTATATTTACCGCAAGCACATTCGAAATCCTTTACAGGTCCGAAAATTCTTTCGCAGAAAAGACCATCACGTTCTGGCTTATGCGTTCTGTAATTGATCGTTTCAGGTTTTAAAACTTCACCTCTAGATTCTGCCAAGATAGATTCTGGAGAAGCCAAACCGATTGAAATTTTATCAAACCTTTTTACGGTATTTTTGTCTTTATTATTATTTCTATTATTCATCATAGTTTTTACTATTGATTTATTTGCAATTAAAATTGATTTTGTTGTACAGCCGTTGTACTGCAACGGCTCTACCCACGAATTACTTCTCTAAACTTCAAGCGACTCTTGAAGTGCTAATTATTAAACTATTTGCTTAATAAAAAATCGGAACGGTTTACGGGTATAAATCCTAAAAACTTTATAAACATCAAAATAGAGAACGTTGCAATGCAACGTCTCTACAATGATCTATTTATTATTCTTCTAAACGAATGTCTAATCCAAGACCTTTCAATTCGTGCATCAATACGTTGAACGATTCTGGCAATCCTGGTTCTGGCATGCTTTCACCCTTAACGATAGCTTCGTAAGTTTTAGCTCTACCAATAACGTCATCCGATTTCACTGTCAAGATTTCTCTAAGTGTGCTTGATGCTCCATAAGCTTCAAGTGCCCAAACCTCCATCTCTCCAAAACGCTGACCTCCAAATTGAGCTTTACCTCCAAGTGGTTGTTGTGTAATCAACGAGTATGGTCCGATAGAACGAGCGTGCATCTTATCATCAACCATGTGTCCAAGTTTCAACATGTAGATCACTCCGACAGTTGCAGCTTGATGGAAACGCTCTCCAGTTCCACCATCATAAAGATAGGTGTGACCGAAACGTGGAATTCCAGCTTCATCCGTCAATTCATTGATTTGGTCTAGAGTTGCACCATCAAAAATTGGAGTAGCAAATTTTCTACCCAAATTCATACCTGCCCAACCTAAAACTGTTTCATAAATCTGACCGATATTCATACGTGAAGGTACCCCAAGTGGGTTCAACACGATATCAACTGGTGTTCCGTCTTCCAAGAAAGGCATATCTTCGTGACGAACGATTCTTGCAACAATACCTTTGTTACCGTGACGTCCCGCCATCTTATCCCCAACTTTCAA
Organism: Flavobacterium arsenatis; assembly: GCF_031456785.1. Classification (NCBI taxonomy): domain Bacteria; kingdom Pseudomonadati; phylum Bacteroidota; class Flavobacteriia; order Flavobacteriales; family Flavobacteriaceae; genus Flavobacterium; species Flavobacterium arsenatis. The sequence continues at coordinate 168,325 of NZ_JAVDVI010000003.1, read as the reverse complement.
CTTACGTTTTTTAGCGATATATACTTTAGCCAATTTCAAGATACCAGCTGGCAATTCATCTCCAACAGTAATCGTGAATTTCTCTCTTCTCAATGCACCTTGTAAATCGTTCAGCTTGATTTTATAGTTATGGATCAAATCATTAACCAACTTGTTAGTTTCATCATCAGCAACCCATTGACCTTTACTCAAGTGAGCGAAATCTTCAACAGAATTCAACATTTTTTGAGTGTATTTTTTACCTTTTGGCAAAACTTCTTCACCCAAATCATTCATAACTCCTTGCGAAGTTTTTCCGTTTACGATATTGAAAAGTTTATCAACTAATTTGTCTTTTAACTCAACAAATTTCACTTCAAACTCCATTTCAAGAGAAGACAAATCGTCTTTATCTTTACCTCTCTTACGTTTATCTTTTACGGCTCTTGCGAATAATTTTTTATCCAAGACAACACCGTGCAATGATGGAGAAGCTTTCAAAGAAGCATCTTTTACATCACCCGCTTTATCACCGAAGATCGCTCTTAAAAGTTTTTCTTCAGGAGTTGGATCCGATTCTCCTTTTGGAGTAATTTTCCCGATTAGGATGTCGCCAGGTTTTACCTCTGCTCCAATTCTAATCATACCGTTTTCATCTAAATCTTTGGTAGCTTCTTCAGAAACGTTCGGGATATCGTTCGTTAATTCTTCGTTACCTAATTTAGTATCCCTAACATCCAATGAATAATCATCAATGTGGATAGAAGTAAAAATATCGTCTCTTACAACTTTTTCAGAAATCACAATCGCATCCTCGAAGTTATACCCTTTCCAAGGCATAAATGCTACTTTAAGGTTTCTACCTAAAGCAAGTTCTCCGTTTTGAGTTGCATAACCCTCAGAAAGTACTTGGCCTAATTTCACCCTGTCACCTTTTCTTACGATAGGTTTCAAGTTGATAGAAGTACTCTGGTTGGTTTTTCTGAATTTGATCAAATTATAAGTTTTTTCATCTGGGTCAAAACTTACCATTCTCTCTTCTTCGGTCCTGTCGTATTTAATGGTGATGATATTAGCATCAACATATTCAACAGTTCCATCACCTTCTGCATTGATCAATACTCTAGAATCAGACGCCACTTGTCTTTCAAGACCCGTTCCAACAATTGGAGCTTCTGGTCTCAACAATGGTACCGCCTGACGCATCATGTTCGATCCCATCAAGGCTCTATTCGCATCATCATGTTCCAAGAAAGGAATCAATGAAGCTGAAATCGAAGCAATTTGGTTTGGAGCAACGTCAGCATAATCAATTCTAGATGGCTCAACTACTGGAAAATCTCCTTCTTCTCTTGCAATTACTTTATCAGCCATGATGTTTCCATCAGCATCAATTTCAATATTCGCTTGAGAGATTAATTTTCCTTCTTCTTCTTCAGCACTTAAATATACTGGAGTAGAAACCAAGTCAATTTTACCATTTGTTACTTTACGGTATGGAGTTTCAATGAATCCCATTCCGTTTACTTTCGCATAAACTCCAAGAGAAGAAATCAAACCAATGTTTGGTCCCTCTGGTGTTTCAATCGGACATAAACGACCGTAGTGTGTATAGTGAACGTCACGTACCTCAAATCCGGCTCTCTCTCGCGAAAGACCCCCTGGTCCAAGGGCAGACAATCTTCTTTTGTGTGTAATCTCTGCTAATGGATTCGTTTGATCCATAAATTGAGACAACTGGTTCGTTCCAAAGAAAGAGTTGATAACTGACGATAATGTTTTTGCATTGATCAAATCAATTGGTGTAAACACCTCGTTATCTCTAACGTTCATTCTCTCACGGATGGTTCTTGCCATACGAGCCAAACCTACACCGAATTGAGCAGAAAGCTGTTCACCCACTGTTCTAACACGACGGTTTGACAAGTGATCGATATCATCAATCTCTGCTTTAGAGTTGATCAATTCGATTAAGTATTTAACAATGGTAATGATATCTTCTTTGGTAAGCACTTGCTTTTCCATTGGAATATCCAAACCAAGTTTTTTGTTCATTCTGTAACGACCTACTTCACCTAAATTGTAACGTTGGTCAGAGAAGAACAATTTATCGATAATACCACGAGCAGTTTCTTCATCAGGCGGTTCTGCATTACGCAATTGTCTGTAGATGTGCTCAACGGCTTCTTTTTCAGAGTTGGTTGGATCTTTTTGAAGCGTGTTGTGGATGATGGCATAATCAGCTTGATTAGCATCTTCTTTATGCAACAAAATAGATTTAACGTTAGCCTCAATGATCTCTTCCACATTATCTTTATCGATAATAGTGTCACGATCAAGGATGATCTCGTTACGTTCGATAGAAACTACCTCACCAGTATCTTCGTCCACGAAATCTTCGTGCCAAGTATTCAATACACGTGCAGCTAATTTTCTACCTACATATTTTTTTAAGCTTGTTTTAGAAACCTTAATTTCTTCAGCTAGGTCAAATATTTCAAGGATATCTTTATCTCTTTCAAAACCAATTGCTCTAAATAGAGTGGTAACTGGTAATTTTTTCTTTCTATCGATATAAGCATACATTACGCTGTTGATATCGGTAGCAAATTCTATCCAAGAACCTTTGAAAGGAATTACTCTGGCAGAATATAATTTGGTTCCATTTGCATGGAAAGATTGTCCAAAGAAAACACCTGGTGATCTGTGCAATTGCGAAACAACAACACGTTCAGCACCATTGATAACAAATGTACCACTTGGCGTCATATAAGGAATTGTTCCAAGATAAACATCTTGTACAATAGTTTCAAAATCTTCGTGTTCAGGATCTGTACAATATAGTTTTAGCCTAGCTTTTAAAGGCACACTATAAGTAAGACCTCTCTCTATACATTCTTGAATTGTATAACGTGGTGGATCAACAAAATAATCAAGGAACTCTAAAACGAATTGGTTTCTAGTGTCAGTGATTGGAAAGTTTTCCATGAAGGTGTTATAAAGGCCTTCGTTGCCTCTTTCGTCAGATTTGGTTTCCAATTGGAAAAAATCTTTAAAAGATTTAACCTGAATATCCAAGAAATCAGGATATTGAGGAATATTTTTTGTAGAGGCAAAATTCAATCTTTCAGTCTGATTTGTTATCATCAATGGACAAAATTTTGATTAAAAAAAAGTGATTTTTTTGTGTGTAAACACTAAGTAATCCTTACTTTCTTTTATAATCTGTACATCTTTAAAAATAAACCAAGTTGGAGTTTATTTCTTTCTTCGTACGGATTAAAAGCTATTCGTATTCAACTCAATGACTAATAAAACCGGATATAATTTTATTATACGAAAAATGGTTTAGGTCATTGAGCATAACTCAAGACCTAAACCTAGTTCTTAAAACTGAGTAAACTTATTTAAGCTCAACTACAGCTCCAGCCTCTTCTAATGATTTTTTAAGACCCTCAGCCTCATCTTTAGAAACACCTTCTTTAACGTTTGCAGGAGCTCCGTCAACTAAATCTTTAGCTTCTTTAAGACCTAAACCTGTAAGTTCTTTTACAGCTTTAACTACTGCTAATTTAGAAGCACCAGCTTCTTTAAGAACAACTGTAAATTCAGTTTGCTCTTCAGCAGCAGCAGCATCACCACCACCACCAGAAACTACAACAGCAGCTGCAGCTGGTTCAATACCATACTCGTCTTTTAATATTGTTGCTAAATCGTTAACTTCTTTAACTGTCAAGTTAACTAATTGTTCTGCGAATTGTTTCAAATCTGCCATTTTTTCTATCGTTTAAAATGATTTGTAAAATATAATTTATTATTGTGCGCGTTTTTTTGACTTAATTCAAAAGAATTAAGCAACCTCTTCGTCTTTGAATTGGTTTTTAAGAGCTGAAATAACTCTTTGAGCAGGAGATTGAAGCAATCCGATGATTTCTCCAATAACCTCTTCTTTAGATTTAAGCGATGCTAATGAATCTAACAAGTTATCTCCGATGTAAATTTCAGAATTGATGTAAGCTCCTTTAAGAACTGGTTTATCTGATTTTTTACGGAACTCTTTCATGATTTTTGCTGGAGCATTTGCAGTATCAGAAAGGAAAATAGATGTATTCCCTTTCAAGATAGATGGCAAATCACCATAATTATTATCTGAAGCTTCCATTGCTTTTTCAAGCAAAGTGTTCTTAACAACTTCTAATTTGATACCTGCTTTAAAGCAAGCTCTTCTTAAGTTTGAAGTAGTTTCTGCATTTAATCCAGAAATGTCTGCTACATAAACAACATTTGTCCCGGCTAACTGTGCAGTTAAATCTTCAATCGCGATTGATTTTTCTTCTCTAGTCATACTAAAAATTTTTAACTACCAATTATACAGCTTTAGGATCTAAAGCTATAGCAGGACTCATTGTTGATGAGATGTGGATACTTTTGATATAAGTACCTTTCGCTGCAGTTGGTTTCATTTTGATTAATGTTTGAATAATTTCATGTGCGTTTTCAGTAATCATGTCAGCTCCAAATGAAACTCTTCCGATTCCAGCATGAACGATACCAGTTTTATCAACTTTAAAGTCGATTTTACCAGCTTTTACTTCAGTTACAGCCTTAGCAACATCCATAGTAACTGTACCAGTTTTAGGGTTTGGCATAAGACCTCTTGGCCCTAAAATTCTTCCTAATGGACCTAATTTACCCATTACAGCTGGCATAGTGATGATTACATCAACATCCGTCCAACCGTCTTTGATTTTTTGTAAATAGTCATCCAAACCTACGTAGTCAGCACCAGCAGCTTTTGCTTCAGCTTCTTTATCTGGAGTTACAAGAGCCAAAACTCTTACATCTTTACCAGTTCCGTGAGGTAATGTAACCACACCTCTAACCATTTGATTTGCTTTTCTTGGATCTACACCCAATTTTACAGCGATATCTACAGACTCGTCAAATTTTGCAGAAGCAATATCTTTAATCAATGCAGAAGCATCTTTCAAAGAATACAATTTGTTCTTTTCAATTTTTGAAGCAGCCTCTTTTTGCTTTTTTGTCAATTTTGCCATGTTTCTCTTATTTTAAAGGAGAATCTCCAGTTACAGTTATACCCATTGATCTAGCTGTTCCTGCGATCATACTCATAGCAGACTCGATAGTGAATGCATTTAAATCAACCATTTTGTCTTCAGCAATTGTCTTGATTACATCCCAAGACACGTTTGCAACTTTCTTACGATTAGGTTCACCTGATCCAGACTTTAGCTTTGCAGCTTCCATTAACTGAACAGCAGCTGGTGGAGTTTTTACAACAAAATCAAATGATTTGTCTTTATAAACTGTAATTTGCACAGGGCAAACTTTGCCGGCTTTATCTTGGGTTCTAGCATTAAATTGCTTACAGAATTCCATGATGTTAACACCAGCAGCTCCCAAAGCAGGTCCAACCGGTGGCGACGGGTTCGCAGCACCTCCCTTAACTTGTAGTTTAACTACTTTACTAATTTCTTTAGCCATTTCTTAAATTTTTACATCTATCAATTGGAAGCGATTGATGCGGTTATTATAATATGTGTGTAACAAAAAATTATACTTTTTCAACTTGCATAAAACTCAATTCCAAAGGTGTTTTTCTTCCGAAAATTTTCACCATTACTTCAAGTTTACGCTTTTCTTCATTAATTTTTTCAACCGTTCCATTGAAACCGTTGAAAGGACCATCAATAACCTTGATTGTTTCTCCTATGTTGAAAGGAATAGAATGTGTATCGGTTTTAACAGCCAATTCATCGACCTTACCAAGCATTCTGTTTACTTCTGATAATCTTAATGGAACTGGGTCTCCGTTTTTAACTTCTCCCAAGAAACCAATAACACCTGTAATAGACTTAATAATATGAGGAATTTCGCCAGCAAGATTAGCCTCTATCATTACATAACCAGGAAAATAAACTTTGTCTTTTGTGATTTTTTTACCCTCACGCACCTGCACTACTTTTTCAGTTGGCACAAGAACCTGAGAAATATAATCACTCATTCCTAATCTGCTGATTTCGGTTTCGATATAAGCTTTCACTTTATTCTCTTGTCCGCTAACCGCTCTAACAACGTACCATTTTTTCACATTACTGTCTGTCATCACAAATTAAGCTTTTATCCAATTAAAAAAACCAGCCAATGCTTTTGCAAAAACCTCATCTACTCCCCAAGTTGCCAAGGCGAATAATATTGAAAAAACAGCAACTACAATTGTAAGACGTTGTACTTCTGCCCATTCAGGCCACGTTACATTTGATCTTAATTCAACAAATGCTTCTGATATATAATTAACAACTTTTGACATTATAATTTTGTTTTATTGCACGGGCGGAGGGATTCGAACCCCCATCAACGGTTTTGGAGACCGCTATTCTACCCTTGAACTACGCCCGTATTAAAAACCAGTCTCGTTTTCAGAACGAGACTGGTTTTGGAAAATATTCTTATAGATTAACCTACAATTTCAGTTACCTGTCCAGCACCTACAGTTCTACCACCTTCACGGATAGCGAAACGTAAACCAACGCTCATTGCGATTGGGCTCAACAAAGAAACATTGATAGTTAAGTTATCTCCTGGCATTACCATCTCTACTCCCTCTGGTAAAGTAATAACTCCTGTTACGTCAGTTGTACGTACGTAAAACTGTGGACGGTAGTTATTGTGGAATGGAGTATGACGTCCACCTTCTTCTTTTTTCAAGATATAAACCTCAGCTTTAAAGTTAGCGTGTGGTTTTACTGATCCTGGCTTAATGATAACCATTCCTCTTTTGATAGATTCTTTATCAATACCTCTTAACAATAAACCTACGTTATCTCCAGCTTCACCTCTATCAAGGATTTTACGGAACATCTCAACTCCTGTAATAGTAGAAGTTAATTTATCAGCTCCCATACCAATGATTTCAACAGCATCACCTGTATTAGCAATTCCAGTTTCGATACGACCTGTAGCAACAGTTCCACGACCTGTAATTGTAAATACATCCTCAACTGGCATCAAGAAAGGTTTTGCAGTATCACGAACTGGCTCTTCGATCCAGCTATCAACAGCCTCCATCAATTCAAGAATTTTAGGAACCCATGTAGCATCTCCATTCAATCCACCTAAAGCAGAACCTTGAACTACAGGACCATTATCTCCATCATATTCGTAGAAAGACAATAAGTCTCTGATTTCCATTTCAACTAGCTCTAAAAGCTCAGCATCATCAACCATATCCACTTTGTTCATGAAAACAACCATTCTAGGAATACCTACCTGGCGACCTAAAAGGATGTGCTCACGTGTTTGTGGCATTGGTCCGTCAGTTGCAGCTACAACTAGGATAGCTCCATCCATTTGAGCAGCTCCAGTAACCATGTTCTTTACGTAATCCGCGTGACCCGGACAGTCAACGTGAGCATAGTGACGGTTAGCTGTTTCATACTCTACGTGAGATGTATTAATTGTAATACCTCTTTCTTTTTCTTCTGGAGCGTTATCAATCTGATCGAAAGATTTTGCAGCATTTTTAGAAAAACCAGCTTCAGTCAATACTTTAGAGATTGCTGCAGTCAATGTAGTTTTTCCGTGATCTACGTGTCCAATTGTACCTATATTAAGGTGTGGCTTGGTACGACTAAAATTTTCTTTTGCCATTTTACTTAATTTTTAATCTTAGTTATATATTAGTGTTCAAATTCTTACTTATTGAGCCAATGTCGGGAATTGAACCCGAGACCTCTTCCTTACCAAGGAAGCACTCTACCCCTGAGCTACACCGGCAGAGTTCTAATTTCAGATTGCAGATTTAAGAATTTAGATTTAAAACCTCAAATCTACAACCAAAAGCCTAAAACTTTAGTGGGGAGAGCAGGATTCGAACCTGCGAAGTTCTCACAGCAGATTTACAGTCTGCCCTCGTTGGCCGCTTGAGTATCTCCCCAGACAATTTATGATTTTAGATTAATGATTTTAGATTTAATCCAAAACCATCACCAACCACAAATCAAACCTTTTTTATTTTTTGCCTTAAATAGAAATCTGAAATCTAAATTCCGAAATCTATAATTTTTAGAGCCGGCGGAGGGACTCGAACCCACGACCTGCTGATTACAAATCAGCTGCTCTAGCCAACTGAGCTACGCTGGCAAATACAATAAAAAAAGTCCGCTATTTCTAACGGACTGCAAATGTATATCTTTTTGTTTTTTAATCAAAACATTTTTAATAAAAAATTCATATTAAATATGAGTTCTAATTTTTTCTTTTCTCTTAACCAATAATCGCTCTAAAGCTTCTGCTGATTGTTCTACCGCTTCTTCAAAAGTCTTACATTGTTTTTTTACCATAAAATCATCTCCCGGGACGTGAACTTTTATCTCCACAATCTTATTTTCCTTATCGCTTGTTTTTTCAACCTTCAGAAAAACATCTGATGACACTACCTTATCATAATACTTCTCCAGCTTATCCATTCTTTCTTGGATAAAATCTACTAACTTTCCGTCAACAGTAAAGTTAACTGCGTGAACATTTACCTTCATAATCGATATTTTAATTGGTTATACATTTCGAATTACTATCTGTTTCTTGGATGAGCATCTTTGTACACTTTTTTCAACTCACTTAAACTACTATGAGTGTAAACCTGTGTTGATGCCAAGCTAGAATGTCCTAATAATTCTTTAACTGAATTTAAGTCGGCCCCGTTGTTTAAAAGATGAGTCGCAAAGGTATGCCTCAAAATATGCGGGCTCTTTTTTACCTTCTCGGAGACATTACTAAAGTAGTAATTTATTAATCGATAGACAAGTGAATCATTCAATTTAACGCCTTTTTGAGTGAGAAAGAAAAACTCAGGATTGACAATCACCTCTAAATTAGACCTTTCCCGAAGATATACCTTTATTTGTTTTGATATAATTGGCAAGACAGGCAAAATTCTTTCTTTATTTCTTTTACCCAAAACCTTGAGTGTATTAGTAACCAAATCAACATTACTCACTTTTAAATGAATGAGTTCGGCTCTTCTAATTCCAGTTGTGTAGAACAAATCAATGACAAGCTTATCTCGCAGACCTTCAAATCCGTCCGGATAAACTATCTTAACAAGCACATCATCAAGTTCTTTTTCTGAAAAAGGAATCTGGATTTTTTTTGGAGATTTCAAAGCTTTGTGCTTCAAAAGAGGACTTGCAGTTATTTGCTTCGTCTTGAGCAGAAATTTATAATAGGCTTTTAAGGAAGATATTTTTCTGTTTACCGAACTATTAGAAATTCCACCGTCGATCATTTCAACAATCCAGCTACGGATTTGACTGTAATTTACTTCATCTATATTTTCCTGTTCGAAATTAACTTTATTGAATTTCTCAAAATCAAGCAAATCATTACAATAAGCAGTAACGGTGTGAGGAGAATAATTCTTCTCCTTTTCCAAATAATCTTTAAAAGACAGCTTGTTATTTTCCATAAAAAAAACCGTTAGCATCAAAAGTATAAAACTTTGATGACTAACGGTAAGTATTTATCAAAAAGACTTAATTTAGTTTTCTAAATTATCTTTCATGTTTTGAATATAAGCAGCTTTCTGAATTTTCATTCTGTTCACAACAGATGGTTTCGTGAAGGCTTGACGTGCTCTTAATTGACGAACAGTTCCTGTTTTATCAAATTTTCTTTTGTAGCGCTTTAATGCTCTATCGATATTTTCTCCGTCTTTAATTGGTATAATTAACATAATATGACACCTCCTCTCGTTAAGGGTGCAAATGTAATCATATTTTCGGATTACAACTTACTAATTCCGATTTATTTTACCGCAGGTTTATAATTTTGTTTATCAATGATCATTTTCGATAAAATTTCTTTTAAAATTTCTGAAGTTCCTCCACCGATTGGCCCCAAACGGCTGTCTCTCCATAAACGAGCTAAAGGATATTCTTCCATATAACCATAACCTCCCAACATTTGCAAACAGCTGTAAATGGTTTCGTCAGCCACTTTTGTAGATTTCAATTTTGCCATTGTAGCCTCTTTCACTACATATTCTTTTTGGTTTAATCGTGCAACTGCAGCATAATTGAAGATTTTGCAATGCTCAACATCTGTAGCATGCTCAACTATTGTGTGACGTAATGCTTGGAATTTATTAATTGTCGTTCCAAAAGCTTCTCGTTCCGACATGTAACCAATTGTATATTCAATTGCATATTCAGCTCTTGCATGTGCATTTATTGCCATTATTAATCTTTCAAGTGCAAAATGTTGCATGATATAAGGAAAGCCTTTTCCTTCTTCTCCCATTAGATTTTCTAAAGGAATTTCAACATTATCAAATGCAATTTCTGCAGTATCTGAAGCCCTCCATCCTAATTTATCCAATTTTGTAGCGGCAATTCCTTTTAAATTTGAATCTACTAGAAACATACTTATTCCTTTGTTGCCAGATTCAGGATTTGTTTTTGCAGCAACTATATAATAGTCTGCATAAACTCCGTTTGTAATGAACGTTTTTGAACCATTTATGACATACTTATCTCCTTGCTTTACAGCTGTAGTTCGCATTCCAGCAACATCACTCCCTCCAAAAGGTTCAGTAATACACAAAGCTCCAATTTTATCTCCAGAAATACTTGGTGCTAAATACTCCTGCTTGATTCTTTCGTCTCCTTCGGCATTTAAGTGTGTCATTGCTAAATAGGCATGAGCCCACATTGCAGCTGCAAAACCGGAGGATTTAACTTTTTGAAGTTCTTCTAAAAAAACTACTGTATAAAATAAATCCAAGTTCATTCCTCCATAAGCTTCCGGATAATTGATTCCGAAGAAGCCCATATCGCCAAATTTTCTCCAAATGAAGCGTTCGATTGTTCCTGTCTTTTCCCATTTTTCAATGTGTGGAACTACTTCCTTTTGCAAAAAATCTTGTAGACTCTTTCTAAATGATTCGTGTTCTTCTGTAAAATATGTTGAATTCATATAAATATAAGTGAGTGTTTTTATCTTATTTTTTTAGAATTCCAAATATAAGGCATTTATTTTTTTGTTTTAAACAGAAATGTTATTATTTTTTATCAAATCCGCAATTTAAGAAACATTTAAGTAGTAATGAATCATTTTAGGGAAAATACAAAAGCTAGTTTTATGAGAACATACATTTATATTTCAAAGCTAATACTTCAAATATTTGTCAATTATGCTTATTTTTTCAATAGGAAAGCCTTTAATGTTCACCAAATCTTCAGCACTTTTAATTCCACCCTTCATGCTTCTGTAGATCACAATTTCCTTTGCCAAAGCATATCGAAAATAAGGAAATTGAGTCAGCTCTTTTATTGAAGCATTATTGATGTCTATTTTTTCTATTTCGGGTAATGTTTTAATTTCGAAATGTTTGTTGAGATTTTCTATAACTTCAGGAGAAAGTCCCCAAATATCCTGCATCTGCTCCATGGTCATAAACGCCCCGAACTTTGCCTTTTCTTTCAATATCCTTTCAGAAAGTGCAGGCCCAATTCCATATACTTTTATCAAATCCTCTTGGGTTGCATCGTTAATGTCCATTACCACAATTTTTGGCTTGCTCTTCTCAAATTTTGATTTTGAATAATCAACAAATGGTTTGCTCTTTTTGTTGTTTACCCAATCTGGAAATTTGAAATAAGGCGACATGGTTTTGAGCAATGAATCCGACACCAAAGTGACTTGCTGAAATTCTTGGGCAGAATTCACATATCTATTTGTTTTTCGAAAAGCCAACAATCGGTCAATTTCCTCAACCGACATTCCGAGCTTATATCCTTTGAAATCGGTTATAAAATTTGGATTAAAAGGATAAATCTTGGGCACATATTCTTCCTTTTCTTTTTTCAAAGAATCTACAACAGGCTGAAGTGCCATCCATTTTTGTTTTGCTGGATCCTGATTTTCTACAACAGAAAAATCACAGAAGAAGTATAATAATTGGATACAAATTATGATAAATAAAAGCATAATGATTCCGTTTCGCTGTATCCGCGAAAACTTTAAAAACGATTTTTTCATAGCAAAATTTTTACAAATCGAATACCGACGTGCGTTTTGCCCTAATCAAATCTTTAAGTTTTATCCAGAAAGCCAAAGTTAAATAGACTCCAAACCAAAGGCCTGCAGTTACAAAAGAGATGTAGATGAAGAACAAACGAACGCTACTGGCTCGCATGCCCAATTTATCTGCCAATCGCGAAGTGGCATTAAAGCCGTGCTTTTCGAAGAAATATTTGAGCCTGAGTACGAATGACATTTTGTTCTTTACTTTGGATTGGTAAAATTAATGAATTTAATTAAGAGCTGATTAATTTTTTAAAAGTTCTGTTCCAATTGCACATTCCAAACATTTACCTTTATTGCAGTATTCATTTTTGAGTTGCAACAAGGCTTGAGTTGAAAATGCATTTTCAGATTTGATTCCGAAAGAGGAAAATTTTTCGATTATGGCGTTGTTTTCCGGGGCAACTTCATTTGACAATTCAATAAGATCTTCATAGACTTCTTTGTTTTGGTTTTTGTAATAGGTGAACTGAATTGGTATAATCGTATTGATGATAATCAAATCGATGAACGACTTTGAGAGTTGTTTTTTCTTTTTTGGACTTTCCTTGTCAAACTGATAATGGTTTTGCCAATATGGAGAAACGGCAACATCGAGGATTGAATAAATTTCTTTTGCCTTTTTCACAGTCATCAATTTTGAGAATAAATTGTGCTGATTAAAATACAAATGGGCAAATTGCGACAATCGGATGGTTGGGAAATTATCCGGCCGATGCTTGAAAAACTGTAACGGAGCGACAGTAGTTTTTTCAATTTGGTATTTATGAAGCAAATAAAAATACCTGAATTTTAAATCCTGGAAATAATTATCTTCCTTTTCCACATCAAGTAAACCCGATCTTCCAAAAAGCAAGGCTTCTATATTTTCAACTTCGGCATTTTCTTTTCTAATGATTTGAAAAGGTATTGATGTGGCAATTTTAAGAAAACTTTCGCCATTGGTATTCAATCCGAAGTTTTTCGCCAAGAGGCAAAATAACACGGCTTCCCAATCTTTGCTTAAAGTCTCAAACAAATCCTGGATGGGGAGTGATTTTCGTTCAAGACGCTCCAAAAACAAACGCTCTTTCCAATTTTCGAAAGTAAAATCATTAATTTCTTTCAACTGTTTTTCGCAGAATATCCAAGATTTAGGCGACATTAACGATTGATAATTATCTAAAGAATCTTTAGAAACGTAATGTTTTAATTCTAAAACAGGAATCTCGGTATTGTTCTTCCTGAAAATTTCGGCATCGTGTTCCCAAACTACGTGAAGGATTACGTTTTCATAAGCTTCGTCCCGTTCGTGATGATGCACATACCAATCCGAAGATTTAAGATGGATTTCTACATTTCCAGCCCATTTTTGATTTCCAATAATGATTTGGGCATTAAAAAAATCCGGTCCGGCCAATTGGAGATATTGACCCGAATGCAGAATTGTAATTTGCTCCTTGTTTGAAGTTTCTAAATTCGAAGTATCGAACTTTTTGAATTTCCAGAGATAGTGTAGGAAGTCTTCTTTCATCTATTTGGCGTTTAGTTATTTAATTGGGTCTAACTCAAAACTAAATTAGAAAATATTTATAACTAAAACAACAAAATCAACCATTTTTTCAACAACAATACCACAGATTGAAACTTCACAAATTAAAAAACATAAAAAAACCTAACAGTTTTTGACTGTTAGGTACTTTTTTATAAACTTCAAGTATACTATATTTTTCGCAATTCCGAAGCTTTTATAGTTATAACTTTTCCTTCTCTCATAATTACGACAGATTGATTTTTTTCGATTTTGCTTTGAATTAATCTTTCATAAGATAATTTCAAACCCTTCATTACTTTTGCATGAAAATCATCAGTTTTAGTCACAGCTTTTTTACTCATATCTAGCTCTTAAAATTGTTAATTGAATTCCAACTTTGGTTATCGAAAATTTCGCTTTCTTGATTTATAATTCCTTGAGCGATTATTTCAGGTTGAGATTCATTTTCATAAATCATCCAACTATCGCACAAAGGTAAATAAATTTTAAATAGGTTTTCAATTCCACGTTGGTATCTTCTTGCAACTACTTCACTTGGAATATTATGTCCGCCTTCTGATACCCTTATGGCCACTCTGTTGATTGCCATTTCAATGGTTGGCAACCAAAAAAACAATAATTTTACCTTAAACCCATTTGCTTTTGCTTTAAGTAATTTATGTTTGTATGTTTTGGTAGATAGCGTTGTTTCGAACGCAAAATTTTCATTCGATTTTAATAACGTATCTATTCTTTCAAGCATAATTCTTCCTGCTTCAAAGGCAACTTTTTCAGGTTGAAAAGGCGATAAACCCTTTGCAATCTCGTCTGCATTTACAAACTCTTTGCAATCTAATATTTCTGGCAATATGGTAAAAGAAGCTGTTGTTTTTCCAGCTCCATTACAACCTGCAATAATATAGATGTTTTTTTCTTTCACGATTTTATAAATACATAACAGGTTTTGAAAACCTGTTAGGATGCTATTTATTTTATTGAACCAATAATATCATATTTGGTAATGATATGATGCTTTCCGTTTCCTAAATCAACCAAAACAGCCTGATTGTCTTTTGTGAAAAGCTTTGAAACTTCCTCAATTGGTGTTCCAATTTTCACAATTGGATAAGGTTTTCCCATTACTTCACGGATTGGCTTTTCGGCTACATTCTTATCAGAAACATAACTTTGGAACAAATCTGTTTCGTCAACAGAACCTACAAAACCGTTGATGTCTATAACTGGAATTTGAGAGATTTTATATTTACGCATTCTTTCGATGGCGTGGGAAACCAATTCTTCTGTACGAACTATTACCAATGGCTTGTCGATATGGTCTTTGATAACGTCTTCTGCCTTTTTGATATCCTCATCAAGGAAACCTCTTTCACGCATCCAATCATCATTAAACATTTTACCAACGTAACGACTTCCTGAATCGTGAAACAAAACTACGACCACATCTTCCGGCTTGAAATGTTCCTTTAATTGCAACAATCCCTTGATAGCCGAACCAGCGGAATTCCCAACAAAAATCCCTTCTTCTAGGGCAATTTTCCTTGTATAAACTGCAGCATCCTTATCGGTTACTTTTGTAAAACCATCAATTAAAGAGAAATCAACATTTTTAGGGAGGATATCCTCCCCGATTCCTTCAGTTATATAGGAATAAATTTCATTTTCGTCGAAAATACCAGTTTCATGGTATTTCTTGAAAACAGAACCGTAAGTATCGATTCCCCAAATCTTAATGCTTGGATTTTTCTCCTTTAGATATTTTGCTACTCCAGAAATAGTTCCTCCAGTTCCTACTCCAACCACAAAATGTGTAATCTTGCCTTCTGTCTGTTCCCAGATTTCGGGACCCGTTTGCTCATAATGTGCAATTGCATTCGAAGGATTATCATATTGATTCACATACCAAGAATTTGGTGTTTCTTCTCCCAATTTTTTTGATACTGAATAATATGATCGTGGATCGGTTGGTTCAACATCAGTAGGGCAAACCACAACTCTAGCACCAACGGCACGAAGAATGTCCATTTTTTCTTTTGATTGCTTGTCGGTGATCACGCAAATAAGCTTGTAGCCTTTTACGATTGCCGCCAATGCCAATCCCATTCCTGTATTTCCTGATGTTCCTTCGATGATTGTTCCGCCTGGTTTTAAGCGTCCGTCGGCTTCGGCATCTTCAACCATTTTAACGGCCATTCGGTCTTTTACGGAATTTCCCGGATTAAAGGTTTCTACTTTGGCCAAAACCAATGCATTCACTTCTTTTGTAACCTTATTTAGTTTTACCAACGGTGTGTTCCCGATGGTTTCTAATATATTTTTAGCGTATTTCATTTTTATTTGCTGTTTTATTGCGAAATCCTTGCAAAGGTATTGATATTTAAATGGTTTCCAAAAGTACTATGGCTTTTTCTCTAACCCTGATTACTTCACTATACATTTATTTTCATTTGAGTTCAGTGAATTTCATTTGGAGCAAATAGCTTTTTGTTCTGGGGTTCAGAACAAAAACTATTGTGGAAAGCAGGAATATGGATTGCTGAAAATGCCCGAGCGTTTCGTTCCTAAATTTTATTGGAAGAAATTCCACACTAGACCGAAACGCACCATAAAATCTCTATATGGGTAGCTTGGTGCAGAATAGAAATCGTTGCCTGTGAGGCTTGAATTGAAATGTTCGGCTTTGAGATAGATTCGGGTTTGGCGAATTTTAGCGTTGATGAAGAAATCGAACATGGGAAATTCACCTATTTCCTTTTTATCTTGGACATAGAATTCGCCGATCAATGGATTGTAGTCGTTGGCGAAATATTTGGTAAAATAATTAAATGTTATACCGGTTTGGAGGAACATTGCCTTCTTGAAAAAGTGATCAGAGAAGTAAAGTGTATTTCTCGTAACAAGTTCGGGCACATTCAAGATTGGACTATCCTGATCTACTTTTTGATAGAGAATGGTATTGTCTAGGGCAAATTTGCCCACTCTTATTTCCTTGCTTATTTTTAGGGATAGGTAATTTATAGTATTACCGTATTGCTTTGGCGATACTAGAAGGGTATCTTGTGCAGTACTATTATCGCTGAAATATAGTTTATTGTTTAGGGTTGTTAGCTGTAGCGATGCACTTGCCCATTGCGTTTCGGCTTTTACTTCGAAATTATTTATCTTTTCGTTATTAAAATCGTTTACCCAATTGTAAGCCTTATAGCTACTTTGGTACAGATTGTAGATATGATCGGGCAACTTGCTTATATTTTGGTATTGGAATGAAAACAGGTTGTCTTCATTTAGGGTATAAGTCGCCGTTAGATCTAAATTGGACATTTCTTGGTCTGAAATCGAATTTGAATAAAGTGCTTTTCCGTTCCAATTTCCTTTCTGGTAACGGTATTGACCGCCAACAGTATTGATTCGGTCGCCAATAGAGCTTGGAATTGTGGGTTTATCATCAAAAATCAAGATGGAATTGTAGTAATGATTGTATCTGAAATCTTCGACGAAAAACTGAAATTGACCTAGGGTTTTGTTTTCATAGGTTGCTCCAAGTTTATTGTACATCCTGTTGTAACGGGTTTTGTCTCTGATGTTTCCAGATGTGTAAGAATCTCCAAAACGTTGCACTACAATATCCAGTGGTTCACTTGGAATCAAGGATGTTAGATTTGTTTGGGTGTATTCGAAAAACTTATTTTCGTAATTGAATTGATGATCAATGTATAGATTATTTTCTCCTTCTTCTTTATTAAATCGGAAATGATGGTCAACAAAATAGCGATTTCCATCAAGCAGAGAAGTTGCGTCTTGAAAGTAAACATTTAGCCTTGCCCGATCCCTAAAGTCTTGATCTTTGCCTTCAAAATCTTCTGGATTTGTAATTCCGCCATTTTCTCCGTTGGACATGTCCTGTGAGGTGATGTGCATATTGACTGCGTATCGCTTACTTGAGGTATGATAACTGGTTGTAAAACGAAAATTCCCTGTGCTTGATAGCTGATTGACATATTTACCTAACGAACGGAGCCCTTTGTAGGCTATGGAAAAATTTAATCTCTCGGATGTGTTTACTGCAATAAAAGCGTCTAAAGACTGTCCTTGTTCCATGACCGTCTTGAAATAAAGTTCGGTTAAAGGTGTGGCAACGGAATAATACTTAATTTGGTTGGCTTCTAGAAAATTAAAATGCTTGGCTTTAAACCCGAATTCAGGAAAAGGGGAGAAATCGTTTAAACCAAATTGAAGTGTTTGATAGGTTTGTCCTTCGTTTGCAAATGCTAAAAGTCCGAAACTGTCTCTTCGAAGGTAATTGTAAATATATTCTTTTTGAATTGATAGTGATGTATCGATGTAGGTTGTATCCCTTTCCAGTGTTATAACGCGGTACAGATCTATAGGAGCTTTTGGTGATTTTGGCTTGACATTTTTTTCTGCATCAGGATTACCACTTCTGTCATTAGCAGAACTCTGACTGCTAGGAGCTGGATTCCCTTTTTGCTTCCTTTGCGCAAAAGTTGTTAGCGATAAGAGTAAAAATATAAATAGTAAAAACTTCTTTGCCATCGATGTGAAACATTTGAGCAAAGGTAATTTTTTTTGTGTTAACTAAAATAAAAAACCCGCTATAAAGCGGGTTCAGATTATATTAAAATTACTTAGAATTCTTGTAATTTATATTTTGATAAACTTTCTGGTCAAAGATTGTCCTTCAGAGTCGAATCTAACGAAATAAACACCCGATTGTAAGCTTGAAACATCAATGGTTTTAGCATTCAAATCAAATTTTGGTGTAATAACTTTTCCAGTTACATCAATGATTGAAATGCTGTTGATTTCTGCTAAATTACCAATACTAAAATTTAAAATATTATTTGTTGGGTTTGGGAAGATGCTTAAAGCCTTAAATTCACTTTCAGCTCTATTTAAAGATATTCCTGTTCCAGTTAAAATCAAGGAGAAATTCTGGCTGCCACTGATTAAAGAGTTTTTATGAGTAACTGTTAGAGTGTATTGACCTGTAACTGTTGAACTAACATCAACTCTTTCAACATTGTCTACCACATTGTCACCTTTAATCGCAGCTAGTGAAACATTACTTAATTGTAGTTTCCAAGGAAAAAATGTTTCGGTTCCATTTGTTATTCTTAAATCTAAATCATTCATTAATGCTGGCACACTGCTGTTTAATACATTTGACTGGCTGTTTCCAGCTGGGTCTGTCCAACAAATTGTAGCCTTCAATTTTTCAGGATTGGAAACAAAAAAACTAGTAGTATAGGAAGGGTTTAAAGCATTCAATTCAAGTTCCAGTATAAGTGCCTCATTATTCAAATCTTTTGTAATAGTTTGAGCTGCCTCTTTGGCGTCTAAAAATCCCCAACCAAACCTAGCATCTGGACCTATTCTTTGATTATCATCCAAAGCAGTGTGACAAACCAACCCTTTCAAGGTAGAAGCTCTCATATAACTGTCATTCAAATTATGATAATGCTCCTGTAAAAGCAATAATGAACCTGCAGCATTTGGGGAAGCCATTGAAGTTCCTGTTAGTGTTGTATAAGTTGTATTATCTACATTAGATGTTGATAATACACTTGTTCCCTTCGTTGTGATATCTGGTTTAATTCTACCATCATCTGAAGGTCCCTGACTACTAGTTGAATTTAAAACTAAATTACTAATTTGACCTGTTACTGGATTTAATGTTGGATTTGCATTTGCTACAACCAGATTATTCTTTGCGTTTTTATCCGTTGTAAGCTTATCATAACCAGTCATCAAACCTCCTACATAGCTAGTAGTTCCATTATTACCAGCAGAAGCCACCATTAAGTAATAAGGTGCTGCATAACTAATTAAATCCCAGTCACGTGCATTTGAATCATAGCATCCCATCATCCATGCTGGTGCAGTTTGCACACCTGCATCATTCACAATTGGCACACCATAAGAATGGTTTGAAATTAACAATCCCGCTGCGGCTTCAAGAGTGGCCTCTGTTTCATCATTTGTCCAATTATAAGACTTTAGTGTTGCCTTTGGAGCCATCCCTTTTGCAGAGGCATTTGCTCCTCTAGCTCCAACAGTGCCTGTTACATGGGTTCCATGTAAATTAGTTGCAGGATTAGGATTTGGTGTATCGGGAGTAGAAACCCTAGTTACTGGCGGAACAGCATTATTTAAAAATTCAGTATGGGCTTTTCTTGCATATCCTTCATCCCAAACACCAACAATCATATTTTCACCTTCCAAACTTAACCCTAATTCTCCACCAGGATATAATGAATTTGTTTTTGAAGCTAGTGCACAACTTGCATTATCGGTTGCTCTGTAAATTGGCTTATCATCTATAATATCAAGCAAATCATAGCCCACTCCATTTGACTGGAATGCTCTTTGAATTGATGTATTCCTAGCTATATAATTTTCAATCCTTGCGTTACGTAACTCTTCTTTTTTCTTTAGTAAAGATTTTACTTCTTCCAATCGCTCAACATTGTAGGATTTACTAATCTTTTCTCTATCGTTTTCACTTTGAGCCAAACCTAGCGAAGTGGTGAGTAAAATTCCAAAAAATATACTTTTGTTCATAAAATTAAATTATTAAAGCGGTAAATATATAAATAAAAATTAAAACAAACTGTTAAACTTGACTATCACTTGTTATCCAACTAGACTAAATTTAAAACATCTTGAATCAAAATAACCCTATTATTCTCTATATAAAATTATAGTTAAAGAAAATAATCTACCAAGAAAATAAATGCTATTCAAAATTTGCAAGGCAGTAGTAGTTTTATCTTTTTAAAGTAAAATGTCCCTTGAATATTCCATTTTGCCGATTGACAACAAACCAATAATCATCAGAAGGGAGATTATTTCCTTCAAAGGTGCCGTCCCATCCTTTTTCAGCTCCAAAAAACTTTTTTAATAGCTTCCCATACCTGTCAAAAATTAAAACTTCTAAGTTTGGCTCTTCTTCGGATGAAAACTTAATCTTCCAGAAATCATTATATCCATCATTATTTGGTGTGAAAAATCTAGGATAATCTAATAAAAAAACTTTTTCTTCAACTGTTCCGCAACCATATATATCATTTACATACACGGTATATTCGCCTGAAGCAAGATTATCAAAATATGGATTGTCCTGGAAATTGATTCCATCTAATGAATAATGATACTCGCCTATTCCTTCTGCATGTACAAACAAACTATTTTGCATTCCATTCCAATCCTGTATTTCAATATTTCTTATGGTAGCCAAACCTGAATTTCTAACTATAAAATTAATGGTTGTAAAACAAACGACGTCTCCATAATCTTCTGATACAGTAACAAAATGATTTCCTAAATCGTAAATTTCAGTTTGATTCGAGACATCTCCATTCGACCATAAATAAGAAGAAAATCCAACTGGCAAGTTAATTCTAACCGATTCCCTACCTTCACAAATAGCATATACATCCTTTAATTCTATAATTGGTTTGGCTTTAGAAAAAATTTCAAAATTGGTTATATCAAAACACTCTTCGTTTAATCTGTTACTAACTCTTGCGTAAATAGTTTCGTAAACTGATTGTGTGCTATAAAGCAATGGAAGTTCTTCCTCCCCATTAATAGCATCTTCCATATTTTTATAAAATGAAACTTCAAATTCGTCTAACGATTGATTTCCTAAAATAGATGGTATTTGTAGGTTCAAATCAAATTCCGCCCCGTTTTCATCATAACAGCCGAAAAAATTAGATGGCTGATTTGCAAAAGGCATTTTATAGAACCCAACATTAAATGATGAAATAGCGTAGCAATCTTCAGAGAGTACATTATAAATTCTTGCAAAAATCTGTTGCGGATTAGAACTATTTGAAAAGGAATTTTCTAAATCATTTTCACCTAATTCAGCTTCAGATTCACTTAAATGATAAGACACTCTAAAGGAATTCGAATCTTGATTTAATGCTATCAAATTATTGGACGAAAGATCAAACACCCCTAACCCATCATTCGCAATATCATCACAAATAAAAATATCGTTTAGTACTGTAGGTTTTGGTTTTTGATATAATTTAATTTTAAAATTAGAAACTACTGCACATTCTTTATTTTCCAAATGAAAAACCCTAACATAAATATCAGATTCCCCAAATGTCAAATTATAGTTAGTTGCAATCTTTTGTCCATCGTTCAGTGCTTTTTGATAAGAATCAAAATAACTAACTCCATAAGACGACGATGTCTGCTGATCCAAATAAAAATAATCATATTGTGTCAAATCAATAGATTCAATATTTTCGCTACATAAAAATACGTCAAGGCTTTCATCTGCAATTACTGGCGGTGTGTAAATTGTTATGTCTTTTTGCTTGGAAACAGTTCCGTCATTGGAAGTTGCTGTTACTGTTACTGTATAATTTCCTGCATTCTGATAGGAATGGACAGGAGCCAAAAGATTTGAAGAATTTCCATCTCCAAAATCCCAATGAATAGTATTTATCTCTATATCAGATAAAAATTTAAATGCTGTTGAACTCCCAAGGCAAAGATTATCTGCTAATATTGAACCATAAAAATAGGATTGATTGAATTGTGGCAATCCATTCATCACTACACCTGGACTAACATCAATACTGTTTCTTGCAAAATTACAGCCAGTTCCTAAAACTTCAGGATCATTAATCACACTCAAATAGTTAGTTCCTGACATAGCCACATAAATCTTAAAATCCGGAGCCATTTGCAATGCATACATTTCTCCGCCATCACTTTCAGTGTGAATAATTTTCTTTGACGAAGGAATATCCTGTACTGTTAAATCATATTGATGTAATTCATCGAGCTTTGCCCCCTCACCAGTAGTTAAATAAACCAAATTACCCGATAAAGAAAACTCAACTCCATAACAACTATGATTAGTAGAAATAATTTTTGGATTAGTTATTTGCCCAGTTTCTCTATTAAAATCAAACAATTCGGTTAACAGACCATAATTAGCGGATATGATTTTCTTACCATTAGGAGAAACTTTAAGATAACCTATCGTATGATAAAGCAATCCATCAATAACTGCTCCAACTTGACTAATTACTGGATTGGGATTAACACCTTCACTTGTTACAGAAAAAGAAAAAAAACTATCACCTGTATCACTAAACATCCCGCTAAATCCATGTGTTATGACCCAAAAACCATTACCTTCGGAATTTCTGACTACAGTTAATTTTTCACAAACAGGACTTATTAACGATACATTTTTCACTTCATTTACATCTCCAAGACCATTATTTAGTTCCATATCTACTTCTGAATATCTTAACGCACCTGTACCCAAATTAGGAACTGTAAAAATATAATAAATTGAAGAAGAACCTGGTTTAGGAAGTATAATAGAAGATTGCGTACTTGAAATATTACCATATAACCCCGTTCCATTAGGCATAATTTGATGGCTTTTATCATATACATTCATTCCATCTGTATAAAACAACAATTCTCCAAAAGGAGTAGAAATTGAAGAACAGCCTTCTTCTGTAGATAATTCACCATCATGAATTACTGTTGGCGAACCAGAATTGAAATTTAATCCACAATTATCACCAAAATACCAAAAATTTGCTTCCCCTTGAGAAAAGCAAAATCCCGACATGAGTAATAGTAAAAATGAAAAAATTTTCTGAAAATTCATAATCTCAAAATAAACTTACAATATACAAAAAAAATTATAAAAAAAGAGCTATCAAATTTTGATAGCTCTTTTAAAAAAAAATTAGATTTATTGCTATTGAATAACAAACGTTTTAATCTCTTGAAAAACTCCTGTAGGTGCTCCAGATATTAATGTCTCTCCTCCAACTTTTATAGAATATGCTCCATTACCAGTTGCACAACATATACCATCTCCATAAGAATCATAAAGGACGAAAGTATACTCCCCAGGAATCAAACAGAATGACTTTTCAAATGTTGCTCTACCACGAACATAAGGACCATCTCCATCAACTAACGTAGAACCACGGTAAAGCTCCCAAGAAGTCTCATCTGCATATTGATCAAAGGTTATTAGCAATGTAGCTTTACTTTGACCATCGCCACATGCTCTAGTAAAACTAAACACAACACGATCTTTACCATTAGTAAACTTACCATCTTCACCTGGTGAAACCAAATCAAAAGCCATTGTTTTAGTAACTCCCACTACAAGATTTCCAGGCGTGATATTAATCTGACCATACCCTTTTACAGAACCAGCAGGAACAGTAATCTGCCCATTAAAGGTGTAATCTGCCGATGTAGCTTCAATTAGCTGATCATTACCAGGTATATCTGCAAAAGGCACATTTACAACTGTAAAAGTCCTATCAACGTTAGAAGGCTTAGTAACATTAACTTCTAATTCATAAACCGGAGTCGCTGGATGTATATCCGCCAAAATAGTAGGTCGTGGAAAAGATACTGAATTAAACGGTACATCATTTATCGAGGCAACATCATTTTCCTCACAACTATTGAAAAGTAGTGATACAAACAATACCCCGACTATTTTATAAACATTTTTCATAATAAACTTTATTAATTATTAAAGAGGATTTTGATCTCCTATTAAAGGGTTACCATTAATTTCAGATTGAGGAATTTGAAAAACAAACTTAGGAGAAGCAGCAGGATAATTAAACAATCCGAACGAAACATGATTCGTACCTGCATAATCACGCTCTAGAGCCATATTCCATCTTTTCATATCAAAGAAAGCAAAACCTTCACCCCATAACTCCAATTTTCTTTGAAAACGGATTTCATTAAGCAAGGCAGGTCCGCTGTTAGATGACAAATTATAACCTGCATCTCTTGTAGAAACCAAATTATATAATGCTTGTCTCGCTCCAGCTTCATCTCCGCTCAACGCTTTTGCTTCAGCCTCAATCAAGAACATTTCAGCAGAACGCATGAACACATAATCTCCTTCGAAATTAGTATCATCCACAAATTTTATATTTGCATATTTAGGCAATCCAAAAGGATTTCCGTTATCAACAAACCAACCTTTTCTTGAATCTGTAGCTGAAATGTTATCAAAAATTCTTCTATCAACTGACTTATAAATTCCTAACTGTCCAGCGTAACCAGGATTTAAATTCCCTATCTGAGAGAAAAAAGATGCATAAACTGTTGAAGTTACTGTATTGATATCAGCTCCCCAAATCCATTCAGAATTTGTGATTTTATTAAAACCATCAAAAACATCTGTCATTAAAGGATGACCGGTTCTAGCTATCACAGCATAATTAGCTGCCTCAGCATAAGATCCATACTCCAAGTAATATCTTGCCAAGAAACCAGCAACAACATTTTTGTCAATAGCCACTTTATTAGGTCTAGTATAAGATCCTAACAAAGTGTAAGCCTCTTCCAAATCATCAATAATCAATTCTTTGATTTCAGAAGTTGGACGTCTTTCAGGGAAGGTTAAATCAGTAGTGTAAACTGGAATACCTAATTCTCCGTTTCCATAAAGACGGATTAATTGAAAATATGCATAACCTCTCATTGCCAGCATACGCCCTCTAATTTGTTTCAGTTCTTCAATTTCTGTGCCTTGTGGCACCAATGCAAGACCCTCATTCATATTATAAATCACTTTATAATAAAATTTCCAAACCATATCAGTACGTATAGAAGGCTCAGTACGTGCAGTATAATTATAATAATTAACAAACCAATGAGAGGCTACCTGAACCATATCATTACTCATCAAATCAGTTCCCAGATTAACAGCCATGTGACCGAAATCATCATGAATATTTCCATTACCAGCTGTATTAAAATCATTTAGGAAAAGATTATTTCCTCCTTCTAACCCAGAAGTCAAAAGCAAACTAGCTTCGGGCGAAGAACTAGCCAAATCCTGTAACTGCCCAGTTGAAACCAAACTTTCTGAATCACTTTCCAAAAAGTTGTCTGAACAGGACGACAGTATCAGTATGAATACCATCGCAAATAAAGCATTAAAATTATTTTTCATAACTATTATTATTAAAATTGAATATTAACTCCAAACGAAACAGTTCTCAATAATGAATACTTATTATCTGAACCACCCGTCACACCACCTACACGTGGATCGAATCCTTTTCTTTTAGACCAAAGAGCTACGTTATCTACCAATCCATAGAATCTTAAGCTACCCAATCCCATTTGTTCAACAAAAGCTTGTTTAAATGTATATCCTAAAGATATATTTTGGATACTCAAATAATCAGACTTAATAAGACCAAGTGTAGAAGTATTATAATATTGATTTGGATTTCCAACATCAACTCTAGGAAGCGTACCTCCTGTATTATCAGAAGTCCATGTTTGAGAAAAATCTCTATGTAGATTTTGACCTCTTTCATCAAGCGAAATAAGTCCCATATAAATACCATCATAAGAATAACCTCCCATTTGGTAAGCAAAACCAACTCCAAGATCGAAACCTTTATACTTCATATCAAAACCGAAACCTCCATAAACATCACTTAATGCTGATTTTCCAGTGTCATAACGATCTGCATCAGTATAATTTTCTGTTAAAATTCTCTGTCCAGGATTTGCAGCATCATCCATCCAAAACAAAGCTGCTCCAGTAGCCGGATTAACCCCAGCAAATTCCTGCATGAAATAATCATAAGCACCACCACCTTCTATAAAACGACGCTGATTATTAACAACAATATTGTTACCCTCACGACCAGGAAGTTCAGGCAATCTTGTAATTTCGTTTTTATAATGAGTAGCATTAAAGTTAACAGCAAACTGGAAATCTTGACCTCTAATTACATCTGCATTGATTGTTAACTCTATTCCTTTATTAGTCATATCACCAATGTTTTCTGGTTTAAATGAACCACCACTTGATGGCCCTAAAGGTCTCAAGAAAAGCATGTCTGTAACGTTTCTTTGAAAATATTCTGCTTCTACATTTAATCTTCTATCAAACAAACTAATATCGAATCCAGCATTGAAATTAGCATTAGTTTCCCAAGTAATATCCTTATTACCGACATAAACTCTAGTAAAATTCAAACCATCATCAGTATTTGTCAAAAAAACACTGTATTGATCGGCATAAGGAAAATCAACAGTAGCACCAACTTCAGCTCCAATAGCATCAGTAATATTATCATTTCCTTGCTCACCATAACTGGCTTTTAATTTTAATTCATCCAACCAGGAAACATCTTTTAAGAAACTTTCTTGAGAAACTCTCCAAGAAGCACCTAAACCATAGAAAGTACCCCATCTGTTATCTTGATGAAATCTAGAAGAACCATCTCTTCTAACACTTGCATTGATATAATACTTATTGTCATAATCATAAGCCAAACGGCTGAAAAAACCTTCAGTAGAATAAAGACTACCTCCTCCAGAATGACCTTGGTTAACCCCAGCATGATTTAAAACCGGACTGTTCGGCAATAGCAATCTAGAACGATTAGCACTAATAAAATCTCTTTGCCTATCAAGTGTTTCATGTCCTAATAAAACATCAAAATTATGGTTACCGAAAGACTTGTTATAATTCAACAACTGCTGTTGCGTATAAGACATTGTTCTGCTTGCCTGATAATTGACTCTACCACCTACATTTACTGCATCACCATATAGAGGAGTATCCAAAGATTTATAAGTAGACGAAAACAAGTCTCCTGTTAAGGTATAAGTAAACTTCAATCCATCAGCAATCTTATACTCTAAAAATCCAGTGGCAAACAAGTTATCTGTCTGGTATTTTTTAACATCATTTACAGCAGTAGCATAAGGATGCTGTAAAGACCCATAAGGTCTTACTGGCGAACCACCCACTCCAGTTCCATCATCAAACAAATGAGTACCGGTTGGTCCTAAAACTGGATTTCCAGCCGCATCATATAATCTTACAGGATAAATTGGTGCTATGTTACGTACCCAACCAAATGGACTACTGTAAGTACCTCCTCCATCCCATCCATCAGGAGCATTTTGTGTATTATGTGAATATGCAAGATTAGCCCCTACTTTAAATTTATCTGTAACTTGAGAATCAAACTTTAGTCTTGTAGTAATTTTCTCTAAACCAGAATTAACCACATATCCATCATTTTTTTCGTATCCAACAGAAAAGAAGTGAGTAGAGTTTTCAGTACCACCCGATACACTCATATGACTTTGAGTAAAAAACCCATCTCCAAATAAATAATCAGACCAATCTTCATTATACTTCAACGAAGTAGCATTTGGATTCAATCTACCTGTTAAAGGATCTACCAAAGAACCATTCGGCACATCTCTATACGCATTATAATTTAATCCCAACTCTCCATTTATCAAACCAGCACTTGCAGCATTTGAAGCAGCAGCAGCACTTAAATTAGAAGGACCAAACATAAAACCATTCTTCAATGCCTGATGATAACCTTCATAATATTCTTTTTGACCCGTCATAATATCATACTCAGGCACTGCACGTGAAGCAAAACCAGATTTAGAGTCAACAGTAATTACCGTCTTCTTGTTTTTACCTTTTTTAGTTGTAATAATGATTACACCATTCGCACCTCTATTTCCATAAAGCGCTGCCGCTGATGCATCTTTCAAAAACGACATGGACTCTATGTCATTATTATTTATAGAAGCAACATCACCGTTAAACGGAACACCGTCAACAACATACAAAGGAGCAGCCGACGCACTAAGCGAACCTATACCTCTAAAACGAATTACAGCAGGCTCACCCGGCAAACCATTATTGTTAAAAACCTGAACACCCGCAACTTTACCTACCAAACCTTGCGTTACGTTACCTGAAGTGATTTTTGTAATCGCCTCTGCTTTTACCTCACCAACAGAACCTGTTAAAGATTCTTTTGTCTGAACACCATAAGCTACTACAACAACTTCACCTAATTGCTGTGAATCTTCTTCCATTACAACATTAACAGAATTTGAAGCTCCAACAGTTGCTGATTGTGTTTTAAAACCAACATAGGTAAACTCAATAACTTGTCCTGAACTAGCTTTGATAGAATATTTACCATCAAAATCAGTTTGCGTACCAACTGTAGTACCTTTGACTACAACAGAAACACCTGGTAAAGGCATTCCTTTTTCCGTAACAATACCTGTGATTGTTTTTTCTTGTGCAAACGAAAACTGCATAGAAAACGCTAATAATAGCGCAAAAATCCATTTGAATTTCGATCTCATATAAAATTTAATTTGAATTAGTTATTCCGCAAACTTCTTAATAATTTCTTAATTAAACAAATATTTACAATGAATAATCTGAAAATTAACTTTTGAAGAGTTTTCAATAACTTGCTTCTTTCACTACATTATTCTCTGTTTAGATGAACTAATTTTAAAAAGGTTGCGTTATAATATTCACTTTTCTTAAATAATTCTCTAAAATACTTTTTAATTCATTAAATCTCAAATACTTAAATCCCTTTGTTTATAACCTTTTTCAGCGTTATGATAATTTAACTTAATCATAATCTTATACTAGGAAATAAATAAAAAAAACTTAATTTTAGCATTCCAAAATCACTTTAAAAACCAACTTTAAAGCATCAAAAAACTTTTATGCTACTTAATAATTTTTCCAATTTTACCCTCGAAGCTGGTACAGATGAAGCCGGAAGAGGTTGTTTAGCCGGTCCCGTAACCGCCGCCGCTGTCATTTTGCCCGAAAATTTCACCTTAAATCTGCTTAACGACTCGAAAAAACTCTCTGAAAAAACCAGAGATTTATTAAAACCCCTAATTGAACAGCAAGCCGTTTGTTTCTCAGTCACCCATCTTGAACCAATAATTATAGACGAAATAAATATCTTGAACGCTTCCATTAAAGCAATGCAAGAATGTATTCTCAAATTAAATACTACTCCTTTATATATCATAGTAGATGGAAATCGATTTAAACCGCTTGAAAACATTCCTCACAGTTGTATCATTAAAGGCGATTCTCTATATACGAGTATTGCAGCCGCTTCGGTTTTAGCAAAAACATATCGTGATCAATATATGAACAAGATACACGAAGAATACCCTATGTATAACTGGAAACAAAACAAAGGCTATCCTACAAAAGAGCATAGAGAAGCCATCCAAAAATATGGAACAACAAAATACCACCGGATGAGTTTTAGGCTACTTCCGGAACAATTGGAGTTAGATTTATAATTGTAGATTTTAGATTGAAGATTGAAGATTGAAATGACACCCAAAAAGCGCAGCAAAATGCTTTAAGATTCTTTCCTTTACTTCTGATTCATCCACTTTTTCTACACCAAGTTCAACATTTAAAGAAGTAACGGCTTTTCCTCGGATGCCACATGGAATAATATTATCAAAATATCCCAAATCGACATTTACATTCAAAGCCAATCCATGCATTGTGACCCAACGTGAAGCACGAACTCCCATTGCACAAATTTTTCGGGCAAATGGTGTTCCAGCATCGAGCCATACTCCTGTTTCGCCTTCGCTTCTGGTAGATTTTATACCATAATCAGCAAGCGTTAGGATAATTGCTTCTTCCAAGAATCGTAAATATTTGTGGATGTCGGTAAAGAAATTTTCTAAATCTAAGATAGGGTAGCCTACAATCTGACCGGGACCATGATAAGTAATATCTCCACCACGGTTAATTTTATAAAAAGTAGCACCTTTAGCCTCCAACTGCTTTTCGGAAAGCAATAAATTACTCAAGTCGCCACTTTTTCCTAACGTATAAACGTGTGGATGTTCAACAAAAAGAAAATGGTTTGGAGTTTCAAGATTAGCTTCCTCTCTCCTATTTCGGATTTTCAAATCCACAATATCCTTGAACAACGTTTCCTGATACTGCCATGTTTCATTATAATCTTTTCTTCCTAAATCCTGAAGTTGTACTGACTTGTTCATTTTGCAAATTTACGGCTTTGTTCAGATTTATTTTCAAAAGAATCTCACAATTTAATCCTCCAAGACAACTTCTAAAAAAGCCAATTCAGGTTTTTCCAAACAATCCAGCATTGGCAACTTCAATGTCAGACTTTTTCTATCTTCCGATAGAATTGCATCAGTATGTGAAACCGATTTTATTTTTCTCGGAAAATGATAATTCGCTGTATAACTACAGTTTCCAATATGCAGGATCGGTTTATAAAGCTCAATCGTTTCTTTATATTCATCATATCGCTCCTGATTCAAAACCTTAAAAGTTCGTCGAAAAGTGGTTCCATCAAAATTATAAGCAAAAATGGTTCGCTTCCTACTTGGATTTATTGCATAATTATTTTGCAAATCATCAACGTAATCCGTCACATGCGACAAATCTCCCGCATCATTGATATTCTTAAAAGGTGTAGAAATCGTAGTTCGATACTCTTTTGCATAAGAATCCTTCTTAATATGCACCTTCACATTCTCATATTTCCGCAACAAGGCCTGATATTCCTCTAAAAAAACATCAAAAGTTTCTTGCTCTTTCGCAATAACATCCTTAACCACATAAGTCGAATCAACAAATTCTTGCTCCTTAAAATAGTCCTCACCAAGATATTTCATATAAATGCTTTCATCACGTAATGATTCAGCCGTCACGTTTCCACTTCCATCTTCGTTAATGTAAACCTCTTCTTTTAAATGACAGGCACTAACAAGAAACATCAAAATTAAAGTTCGTAAAAATTTTATTCTCATTTGGTAGATATTTTCTCGCATAAACTAACGAAAAAAATAAATCTACATTATAAAACCAACACTCTTTTTAACTTTTATTTATAGAGCCAATCCCGTCAACGTTCCAAGTCGAGCTCTTTAAGGCTTTTTTTCCAAACAACAAAAAGGAGCTTCCTCTGGTCGCTCTTTTTCTTGAGGAAAAAATAGCCTTAAAAAGCCGGAGCTTTCCACTAATACCGGGGCTAGCTTCGCCGTTGGAAACTTTACCCAAAAAATAATCTTTCAGCCAAAATCCAACCATTTGAAACTTTGCGACTTTCAAACTTATACCCTACATTTGCAACTTCAAAAATTTACATCAAAATGGCACTATCAGAACAAGAAATCATCCGAAGAGAAAAACTCGGAACCTTGCGTGAACTCGGCATCAACCCCTATCCTGCGAATTTATTCCCAGTAAAT
This sequence comes from Flavobacterium arsenatis, assembly GCF_031456785.1. Lineage (NCBI taxonomy): Bacteria > Pseudomonadati > Bacteroidota > Flavobacteriia > Flavobacteriales > Flavobacteriaceae > Flavobacterium > Flavobacterium arsenatis. The sequence continues at coordinate 136,575 of NZ_JAVDVI010000003.1, read as the reverse complement.
CACACTTCAAAGCAAATAAAGGAAAGCTTCGAAGAAGGTAAGAAGGTTGTAGTTGCAGGCCGTTTGATGAGTGTTCGGGACCAAGGAAAAGCTTGTTTTGCTGAATTGCAGGATAGCGAAGGCCGAATTCAATTGTATCTGAACCGCGATGTAATTTGCCCAGAAGAAGACAAAACACTTTACAATCAAGTTTTTAAGAAACTGACTGATTTAGGTGATTTTATAGGAGTTGAAGGCGAATTATTCACCACAAAAGTAGGAGCCCAATGCATCAGAGTAGACAATTTCTCAATATTAAGCAAAACGCTTCGACCACTACCTTTACCAAAAGTGGATGAAGACGGAAAAGTGCACGATGCCTTCAACGATGCAGAATTACGCTACAGAATGCGTTATGTAGATTTGGTAGTAAACCCAAATGTGAAAGAAGTTTTCATGAAACGAACAAAATTGTTCACTGCCATGCGAAATTTCTTCAACGAAGCCGGTTATATGGAAGTTGAAACACCAATTTTGCAAGCAATTGCAGGTGGTGCTGCAGCCCGACCTTTTATTTCACATCATAATGCTTTGGATATTCCATTATATTTGAGAATTGCAAACGAACTGTATCTGAAAAGATTAATCGTTGGTGGTTTTGACGGCGTTTATGAATTCTCGAAAAACTTTCGTAACGAAGGAATGGACAGAACTCACAACCCGGAATTTACGGCTATGGAAATCTACGTAGCCTACAAGGATTACAACTGGATGATGAAGTTCACAGAGAAATTGCTCGAACATTGTGCAATTGCCGTAAACGGTACTTCAGAAACTACTTTTGGCGAACATAAAGTTGATTTCAAAGCACCTTATGCAAGAGTTACCATGACCGATGCCATCATAAAGTATACAGGTTTTGATATTTCTGGCAAAACCGAAGAAGAGCTTTTTACAGCCGCAAGAGGAATGGGAATTGATGTGGATAACACAATGGGTAAAGGAAAACTGATTGATGAGATTTTTGGAGCCAAATGCGAAGGAAATTTTATCCAGCCTACTTTTATTACTGATTATCCAAAAGAAATGTCGCCTTTATGCAAAGAACACCGCGACAATCCTGAACTGACAGAGCGTTTTGAGCTGATGGTTTGCGGAAAAGAAATAGCAAATGCCTATTCTGAACTTAATGATCCAATTGACCAAAGGGAGCGTTTTGAAGCCCAATTAAAACTAGCCGAAAAAGGGGATGACGAAGCAGGACAATTCATTGACGAAGACTTCTTAAGAGCTTTAGAATACGGAATGCCACCAACATCTGGACTTGGAATTGGTATGGACCGATTGATCATGTTCTTGACCAATAATGCTTCTATTCAAGAAGTTTTATTTTTCCCACAAATGCGTCCGGAAAAGAAACAAGTAGAACTTACCGAAGAAGAAAAATTGGTTATTGCCTTATTAAAAGCTAACGAAAATAAAATGGATTTGAACTCTTTGAAATTAAATTCAGGTTTAAGCGGAAAAAAATGGGATATCTCAATGAAAGGCCTTTCTAAACAAGGCTTGACAAAAGTTGTTGTGGATGGGGATTCAAAAATTGTGGAATTGGTTGGTTAATCTCAATACATATCAAAGAATGAAAAGGAGTTCAAATTGAGCTCCTTTTTTATGACTGGAAAAATCATAGACTTTAAAATTTCACTAATCCAATTAAACCTTTTCAATTGCTTAATGTCCAAGTGATATAACTTTAAAAAAAATATCATGAAAAAATTAATTGCAATTGCATTATTATTTGTTGGAATGACAAGTTTTGCACAAGAAAAAATTTCGAAAGAAAACAGAAAAGCACAAAGAGCAGAAATAGAGCAACTTACTCCAGAGCAAAGGAATCAATTACGCTTAAAGGAATTGACTCTTAAGCTTGACTTAAACGCTTCACAACAAAAAGAAATGGCTAAAATCATTGCTGAACAAACCACAAAACGTGAAGCCTTAAAAGCAGATATGAAATCTGCAAAGGAGAGCAACAAGAAACTAACAGCCGATGAACGTTTTGTGATGAAAAACAAAATGCTAGACGAAAAAATCGCCATGAAAGAAAGGGTGAAAAAAATCCTTACCCCTGAACAAGTTGAAAAATGGGAGAAAATGAAGGACGATAAAAAAAATCATTTCAAAAAAGGAATGAAAAAACATCAAGGAAAGAAAATGGAAAAGAAGTAATAAAAATAAAAGTTGTGTCTTTATCTAAAATTAATTAGATTTGACACAACTTAAAAACTAATTTTTATTAATTATGAAAAATATATTTGTAGCATTGGCATTGTTTTTTGCTCTTGGAGCAAGTGCTCAAGTCAAAAAAACTCCAGTAAAATCAAGTCCAGCAAAGGTAACTCCAGCAAAGGAATTGACCACTCTTGAAGTTGCTGAAAAAGATTTCAAAGCATTGAATGAAGTTGTTAGTATCACTAACGAATCTACAAAAGCTAATCTTATCAAGACTTTCGAGACTAAACATAGAGAATTGAAAAATGATTTATCTCAAGATAGAAAAGATGCCGTAAATCAATTCATTACAGCTCGTTTAGAGGAGCTTTTAGGAACTGCAGATTTCGCTAAGCTGAAAGCTAATACCAAATTGTTTAACAAATTGACAAAATAAAAAATACTTCTTTCATAAAAAAACGTCCTGAAAATCAGGACGTTTTTTATTTAAAATGATTTTGACACTTTCTTTACCGCTTCTATCGTAAAATCTAAATCTTCATAGCTCAATGCATCCGTTATGAACCATGTTTCATAAGCAGATGGAGCGATGTAAATTCCCTCTTTCAATAATCCGTGGAAGAATTTCTTGAACAATGGATTATCGCCTTTTCCTGCAGTTTTGAAATCCACAACCGGTTCAGGATCAAAATGAACCGATATCATTGACCCAACCCTATTGATGGTGAATTCCACATTATTTTCTTTTAGAACCTTGTCTATTCCAGCTTCCAGATAAGCTGTTTTTGCATCCAATCTCTTAAAAATTTCTTCATCTTCATTCAAAGCCTTCAACATTGCCAAACCGGCAGCCATAGCCAACGGATTTCCAGACAATGTTCCTGCTTGATAAACAGGTCCAACTGGAGCGAGATAATTCATAATTTCTTCTCTTGCTGCAAATGCACCAACAGGCAAACCTCCACCAATTACTTTTCCGAAGCAAACAATATCGGCTTGGATGTTGTATAATTCCTGGGCTCCACCTTTTGCAAGACGGAAACCGGTCATTACTTCATCGAAAATAAGCAAGATGCCATTATCGTCACAAAGTGTTCTCAATCCTTCTAAAAACCCTTCTTGAGGCGGAATACAGCCCATGTTTCCAGCAACTGGTTCAATAATTATGGAAGCGATTTCGCCTTTGTTAGCATTTATTAAAGTTTCAACACTTTCTAAATCATTATAATTTGCCAATAAAGTATCTTTGGCCGTCCCTGCTGTAACACCTGGACTATTTGGCGAACCAAAAGTAACAGCTCCGCTTCCTGCCTGAATCAAAAATGAGTCGGAATGACCGTGGTAGCAACCTGCAAATTTGATGATTTTATCTCTGTTTGTAAATCCTCTGGCCAAACGAATGGCACTCATACAAGCTTCTGTCCCTGAATTTACAAACCTGATTTTGTCAATTCCAGGTACCATATTTACAGCCAAAGTTGCAATTTCAGTTTCTAAAGCAGTTGGCATTCCGAAAGAAGTTCCCAGTTTTGCTCGACTGATTACAGCTTCAACAACAGGCTCATAAGCATGACCTAAAATCATTGGCCCCCAAGAGTTGATGTAGTCGATCAATCTTCTGTCGTCTTCATCATACAAATAGGCTCCTCTAGCATATTTTACAAAAATTGGCGTTCCTCCCACTGCTTTGAAAGCCCTTACTGGGGAATTTACACCCCCAGGAATTACTTTTTCTGCTTCAACAAAAAGCTGATTACTTCTTTGGTATATCATTTTAGATTTTAGATTTTAGACTTCAGATTTTGTTCTCTTAATTGAACACATCTGAATCCAAGAATTATTTTATGATTAATTTTTGTCCGATTGAAAGTGTGTTGTCCGAGAGGTTATTCTTCTTCTTCAACTCATCGACCGTTAGATTGAATTTTTTTGAAATTGAATAAAAAGTGTCGCCTTTTTGAACCTCATATAAATTCCCTACCTGATGATCGGCAATTTGAATCGGCTTATTTGATTTTTCAGAAGGAACAAAATTGTTTCCTAGAACTTCTGCATCATATTGATGCAAATTGTATCGTTCAATGTAGCCAATTAATTTTTCTGGATACTTTGGATCGGTTGCATATCCCGCTTTTCTCAACCCTTTTGCCCAAGCCTCATAATCGTCTTTTTCTAATTGAAACAAACTTGCATAACGGCTTCTTCCTGTTAAAAATAAAGCATGATCTTTGTAGGATTCAGCAGGATCTTTGTATTTTCTAAAACATTCCTGTGCGGCATCATCGTCATGGTGAACCGTTTCTCCTGTCCAGCCCGTATGGCATTTTATTCCAAAATGATTGTTGGAGTTTTTAGCCAATTCGCCTCTTCCTGCTCCAGATTCTAAAATTCCTTGTGCCAAAATGATACTGGCCGGAATTCCATAGGTTTTCATATTTCCTTTTGCAATATCCTTAAAATCATTTACATAATTAAAAACCACATCGCTATAAACCACTGTTTTTGAAGTAGATTCAATCACTTCCTGTCTTCCATTTGAATTGGAATTTGTTGTTGCAACTGGCTTTTTTGTTGTGACGGGCTTTTTTGTTGCAACCGATTTATTTGTTTTTGGAGGTGTTTTCTTGGTAGTTCTTACATATTTCTTGGAAGAATTACAACTAAAGAAAACCAGAATGGTGAGTAGAAATAGAATTTTTTTAAACATCTGTATTTATTTTGGATAATTTCTTTTTTTCTAACAACTGATTCATTCCTGCAATTCCCTGAAGGCCACCGGTATGAATAATTAAAATCTTGGAATTGCTTGGAAAATAATCGTTTTGCATCAAATCCATAACGCCAAAAACCATCTTTCCTGTATAAATCGGGTCTAAAAGAATCTTGGTCTTTTCTGAAAATTGATTCAAAAACAGCACTAATTCTTCATTAATTTTCCCGTAACCTCCAAAATGATAGTCTGTTATCAGTTGCCAATTATCGTGCTGTGCAAAATTACGAATTTCATTTTGTAAAAAGTCACCTTTTAACGCAGGAAAGCCCAAAACTTTTTGATTTAGAGAAGCACTGTTGATGATTCCAGAAATGGTTCCGCCTGTTCCAACAGCACAACATACATAGTCAAAAACTGCATCTTCTATCGTTAAAATTTCTTCGCAACCTCTTACAGCTAAAGTATTCGTTCCGCCTTCAGGAATAAGATAAAAACTTCCAAATCTTAATTTCAAAGCTTCCAAAAATTCTAAATTTTTCTTATTTGAATATTCTTCTCTCGAAACAAATTCAAGTTGCATTCCGTTTTCCTTTGCGAATTTCAAGGTTGGATTTTCGTTTATCTTATCATTCAATTCATCGCCTCTAATGATGCCAATCGTTTTGAAACCTTCCAGTTTTCCAGCCATTGCAACTGCCGAAATATGATTTGAAAATGCTCCTCCAAAAGTCAGTAATGTCGTTTGATTTTCATTTTTTGCTTGAAGCAAATTGTATTTCAACTTTCGGAATTTATTTCCCGAAACAAAAGGATGTATCAAATCTTCACGCTTGATGAAAACCTCAATATTTCGCTTTTCGTCCTTAAAAGCAAATTGATTTTTGACCTCTATTATTTCAATCATTTTTTTAAATAGTTATGAAAACTCCAAAAACGCATCTCGTTTATATAATTCAAATTTTGTTCGTTAGCATAGGCTTCCCGTTCAAAACTTATGTTTCGATACGCTTTATTTCTATCCTTAAATTGAAACCATCGAAATAAAAATTCAATCATATACCAAATCAAAAAAGGAAAAACCAATAATTGCATTTGCTGTTTGATGTGAATTTTTTCGTGATTGATGAGTACTTTATTTGCCTTATCGAAATCATTCCGAACCATTATAAATGGAAACAGCGTTAAACCATTATATCCTTTCGGAATTAAATATTTCGTAACGATAACAAACATTTGTTGTAAAGTTTATATTTTTGTGCTTATGAACGAGCAAAATAAGGAAAATAAATTAATTGAGGGCGAAGATTTTTATTATACTCCCGAAGGTTATAAATGTTTTACCGAAAAACACCATCTCAAACGAGGATATTGTTGCAAAAGTGGCTGTCGACATTGTCCTTATGGCTTTGATAAGAAAACTGGCGAAATTAAAAAGTAAACAGTGTTCAGTAACAGCTAAAAAAAATACAACTCATAACTTACAACATACAACTAAAATGACTTTCCAAGAACAAATACAACAAGGAATTCCATCCATTTTACCACAACCAAAGCCTTACGAAATTGCTATAAATCACGCTCCTAAAAGAAAAGAAATTCTTTCGGATGAAGAAAAAAAACTGGCCGTTCGTAATGCTTTAAGATATTTTGAACCAAAAGACCACACTGTTTTGGCAAAGGAATTTTTGGAAGAATTGAATACCTACGGTAGAATTTACATGTACCGTCTTCGTCCTGATTATAGAATGTATGCAAGGCCAATTTCTGAATATCCTGGAAAATGCGAACAGGCGAAAGCTATCATGTTGATGATTCAAAACAATTTGGATTATGCCGTGGCACAACATCCTCACGAATTGATTACATATGGCGGAAATGGAGCTGTTTTCTCGAATTGGGCTCAATATCTATTGACTATGAAATACCTTTCGGAAATGACCGAAGAGCAAACTTTGGCAATTTATTCTGGACATCCGATGGGATTATTTCCTTCACATAAAGATGCTCCAAGAGTTGTGGTTACGAACGGAATGATGATTCCAAATTACTCCAAACCGGATGATTGGGAGAAATTTAATGCTTTAGGAGTAACCCAATACGGTCAAATGACGGCCGGAAGTTATATGTACATCGGACCTCAAGGAATTGTTCACGGAACGACAATTACAGTTTTGAATGGTTTCAGAAAAATAAAAAAATCGCCTTCTGGTGGATTGTTCGTGACTTCAGGTTTGGGCGGAATGTCGGGAGCTCAACCAAAAGCCGGAAACATTGCAGGTTGCGTTACGGTTTGTGCAGAAGTAAATCCGAAAATTACACACATTCGCCATTCTCAAGGTTGGATCAATGAAATTATCGAAAACATTGAAGAACTGGTGCCTAGAGTCAAAAAAGCATTGGACAATAAAGAAGTCGTTTCGATTGCCTATTTAGGAAATGTGGTAGATGTTTGGGAACGATTTGACCAAGAAAATCTGCATATTGATTTAGGTTCCGACCAAACTTCGTTGCACAATCCTTGGGCTGGTGGTTATTATCCAACTGGTTATACTTTTGAAGAATCGAATGAATTGATGGCGAACAATCCTGAAAAATTTAAGGAAGAAGTTCAAAAAACACTTCGTCGTCATGCCGATGCCATCAATAAACATACGGCAAAAGGTACTTATTTCTTCGACTACGGAAATGCTTTTCTATTGGAAGCTTCGCGAGCTGGAGCTGATATTATGGCCGAAAATAAAATCGATTTCAAATATCCGAGTTATGTTCAAGACATTATGGGACCAATGTGTTTCGATTATGGATTTGGACCTTTTCGATGGGTTTGTACATCTGGAAATCCAGAAGATTTAGCCAAAACTGATAAAATTGCTTGTAATGTATTGGAAGAAATGATGAAAAATTCGCCAGAGGAAATCCAACAGCAAATGGCTGATAATATCCAGTGGATCAAAGGAGCTCAAGAAAACAAATTGGTTGTTGGGTCTCAAGCCCGAATTTTATATGCCGATGCCGAAGGAAGAATCAAAATTGCCGAAGCTTTCAACCAAGCGATTGCCAGAGGCGAGATAGGCTATGTAGTTTTAGGCCGTGATCATCACGATGTTTCCGGAACCGATTCTCCATACAGAGAAACTTCAAATATCTATGACGGTTCGCGTTTTACGGCCGATATGGCGATTCAAAACGTAATTGGCGACAGTTTTAGAGGTGCCACATGGGTATCCATTCACAACGGTGGTGGAGTTGGTTGGGGCGAAGTTATAAACGGTGGCTTTGGTATGGTTCTTGATGGCTCTAAAGAAGCCTCAAGACGTTTAGAATCAATGCTTTTCTGGGATGTAAACAACGGAATTTCCCGAAGAAATTGGGCACGAAACGAAGGAGCTATTTTTGCAATAAAACGAGCAATGGAAACGCAACCTTTGCTAAAAGTAACCATCCCTAATTTAGTAGATGATGCTATTTTAGATTTTTAATTTATTCAGATGAAAAAAGCAAATAGTATATCTTTGATGATTCTCGGTTGTGCTCTTCTTCCAATAGGAATTTTGACCGAAAATCTTTTTGTAAAATACTCCACGCTTTTTACTTCTATATTGCTGAATATTATTGCAATTGTATTGAGTTTCAAAGAGAAAAACGAAAATAAATAAAATGATTTAGCTATGAAAATATTAAAATTTGCACCCGTATTATTGCTCCTGATTTTGGGATCTTGTTCCTCCGTTAGAGTGGCAAGCGACTATGATAAAAACGTAGATTTCACTCAATTCAAGACTTTTGCTTTCTATAAAAACGGAATCGACAAGGTTGAGATTTCCGATTTGGACAAAAAAAGAATTCTTCGTGCCATTGAAGAACAAATGTTGGCTAAAGGATTCACTAAAAGCGAAAACCCCGATTTATTGGTGAATATTTTCACAAAATCAAGAGAACAAGTTGACGTGAATACCTTCAATGCTGGCTGGGGTTACGGCTGGGGATGGGGTTGGAATCCTTGGATGTGGGGAGGAAATAACACCTCTATTACCCGTTCTACAGAAGGAACTCTGTTTATCGATTTGATTGATGCCAAAAAGAAAGAAATGATTTGGCAAGGTGAAGGCGATGGCAATCTGACCAAAAACACCGAAAAGAAAGAAGAACGAATCAAGGAATTTGTGACGAAGATTTTAGAGCAATATCCTCCGAAGAAGAAGTAAACAGTGTTCAGTGTTCAGTCGCAGTTTACAGTCGCAGTATTCAGTGTCTGAAAAAAATATATAACCGTAGCAGAGATGTTGCGGTTTTTTTTATATCCTGCAAGGTTTTTTTAACCTTGTAGGATTTTTGTTTTTATGGAAATTATCTAACGCAAGGTTTGGCATAAAAATTTAATCTTTTGTGATTATTTTTACTATAAAATGTTGATAACTAAAATTAAATGAGATTGTTAAAAGAATTAAATTAGCAAATCATTGAAAATCAAAAACAAATGTACATATCAGAACTTAAGCTTTGGAATTTTAGAAAGTATGGATCAAATGGTTCGTTTGATTTAAACAATCCTGATTTAATTGTCCCTTTAACTAGAGGTTTGAATGTATTAATAGGTGAAAACGATTCTGGTAAAAGTGCTATTTTAGATGCTATTAAGTTAGTTCTGAAAACTCACGCTTATGAATGGATTAAGGTTGAAAAAGAGGATTTTAACAATGAAACTGATAAATTAAGGATAGAATTAGAATTTTCTGGAATGTCTGATGATGAAGCCAAACATTTTATTGAATGGTTGGGTTGGGAAAACGAGAAAATTGAAGAAGGAAAATTTGAAAAACGCCCTAAACTTATTTTGATTTATCAAGCGGAATATAGAAACAATAGAGTTATTCCTTCCGATGTAAAAGCTGGAATGGATGGAACTGGTCATTTATTAAATGCTGATGCAAGAGATTATTTAAAATGCACCTATTTAAAAGCTTTAAGAGATGCAGATAGTGAATTAACTGCAAAGAAAAATTCTAGACTTTCTCAAATTTTACAAGAACATCATCTTTTTAAAAAGATCGGTGGTATTAAACATGACTTTGAAAATCAATTCAAATTAATAAACGATGAAATCACGAATGATTTTAAAGTAGATGAACAAAACAAAGGGTATAAAGCAAAAATAAAAGATGTCATTGATGATTTTATTGAAGGATTTATTGATGACAAACACAAAGGAGAATTTTCATTTGGCAATACTGATATAAAAAACATTTTAGAAAAATTATCTTTAGGAATTGAGGAACAAAATGGTTTAGGACTCGGCACTATGAATCGTTTGTATATGGCGACCGAATTATTACATTTAAGAAAAGAAAATTGGGATGGTTTAAAGCTTTGTATGATTGAAGAACTTGAGGCTCATTTACATCCACAAGCACAAATGAAAATCATTGAAAAATTAAGTAAGGAAAAAGACATCCAGTTCATCTTAACAACTCACAGTCCAAATATTGCATCAAAAGTTGATTTGAAATCATTGATTATATGTAAAAACAGCGATGTATTTCCTATGGGAGAAGATTATACTTTACTGGGAGAAGAAATAAAAAATGGAAAATATGAAAATAGTTATAATTATTTAAAACGTTTTTTAGATGTAACTAAATCAAATTTATTCTTTGCAAAAGGCGTAATAATAGTTGAAGGATGGTCGGAAGAAATTTTAATTCCTGAAATAGCTAAAAAAATAAAAAATGATCTAACTCAAAATGAAATTTCAATAATTAATGTAGGTTCAGTTGCTTATCTGCATTTTGCAAAAGTTTTTTTTAGAAGTGATAATAAAGACATGAAAATTCCTGTAGCTATTATAACTGATTTAGATTTAAGAGAATATGAAAGAGAAAAGCAAAATAATGAATACAAATACTTTAAGCAAGATATTAAAAACCACGGAAGTAAATTACAAGAAAAAGAAAAAGAGATTTTAGATAAGGAAAACGTATCTGTAAAACCTTTTATTTCTTCTATTTGGACTTTTGAATGGTGTTTATTGAAATCAGAATCTTTAAGTCTAATATTTAAAGATGTTTTAAAAAATATTCATTCAACAACATTTTCAAATTGTATTTCAGAAGCTGATTGGGAAGTAGGACTTGCTTCAATACTTTTAAGTAAGAGTATTAAAAAGACAGAAATTGCATATCAGCTATCTGAAAAGATTAAAACAATGACAGAATTAAATTTTAAATCAGATGATACAATGTATTATTTAGTGAAAGCAATAAAACATGCTTGCAATGAAAATTGAGATAGATGATAAACACATAAAAGAAGCTGAAAGCATTTTTATTGGAGGAAAACCTTTCGATGAAGAACGCATTAATTTTATAAAAAAACTTGATACTTGTGATTTACTTGCAGTTCCTGGAAGCGGAAAAACAACTGCCTTGATTGCAAAGCTGTATTGTTTGTCTCAAAAATTGCCTTTTATTGACGGTTCGGGTATTTTAGTTTTAGCACATACCAATCATGCTGTTGATGAAATAGAAAAAAAACTAAAAAAACATTGTCCTCATCTTTTTGAATATCCAAACTTTGTGGGTACGATTCAGAATTTTACAAATAAGTATCTAGCAAATCAATCTTGTTTTGATAAATATGGATCATATATTAGTAAAAATGATAATGACTTAATTTACGAATCGATTTTAAGCCAAGTAAAATCTAAATACAAATTAAATTATTTTTTACAATCCAAAACTCGTGAAGATGAAACTTTAATTGATGTTATTAAAGATATTAGCTATGGAGAAGATAATTTTTTTTCTCCAAAATTCGGAAAATATAAAACTTTAAGTTTTACTTCTGATTCTGGGAAAGCACTTAAAGAAATTTATGAAAATTTGAAGAAAAGAGGAATTATATTTTTTTATGATTCATATGAATTAGCGAATGAACAATTAAATAATTTCCCTAAAACAAAAAGCATTCTTCAAAAACGTTTCAAATATGTTTTTATTGATGAAATGCAAGATTTAGAAGAATTTCAAATTAAAATAATTGATGATGTTTTCTTTAGTGAAAGTACTGAAACAGTTATTCAAAGAATTGGAGACATAAATCAATCGATTTATAGCTCTGGTAAAAAGATAAAAGTAGAATGTGATTGGAAACCACGAAAAATAGAGTATTTAAATAGTTCATATCGTTTAACAGAAGAAATTGCAAGTTTAGTAAATGGCTTTACATTAGATCCACAAAAAGATGAAAATCAAAATCCCCGTTTTGTTGTAAAAGGATTGAATAAACTTGAAAAAAACATAAAACCACATCTGATTTTATTTAATAAAGACACGACGGGAGAACAATTACAGCAAAAATTTGAAGATTTAATAACTGCAAATAATTTGCTTGAATGTGAAGAGAACATTAAAAATGGTTTTAAAATAATTGGTTGGAGTACGGTGTGGGATAAGGATGAACAAAAGCAAAGTAAAGATGGCATTAATAAAATTCGTCTTAAAGATTTGTTTACAGGATATTCCAAAGAAAGTAAAGCTAAAAAAGAAGATTTTGATTGTCTAAAAAAGCATATACAATTATTTGACCAAGAAAAACATACTTTAGAAGCAGTTAGAAAGTCTATTTTAAATTCTTTCATCAGAATTTTAAGGTTTGAAGATATTTATTTTGATTTAGAAACAAAAAAGCACTTTAGAAAAAGTACATTAATTGTATTTATAAAAAATCAAGGAGAGGAGGTCTATAATAATTTTAAAGCAAATCTATTTGATTGGTGCTTTTACCTTGTAACAAAGAATGATTATGAAAATATTTACAAAAAGGTAAAAGAATACATTTCAAATATATTTATTAAATGGAATTGGTATAATGAAGAAAATTATATTCCGAAATTCATAAACAAATCAACTGACTTTATTAATAGTGTGAATTATCAATTTATCGAAATTAATAAAAATGAAACAATTGAAAAAAAAGAAATGAAGAGCGAAATTAATATTGAAGTAAGTTCTGTGCATTCAGTAAAAGGGCAAACTCATTGTGCAACAATGTATATCGAATCGGCATACAAAACCCCTGTTTATGAGACAAATAAATTAAATAAGCAAACTAAAACGAATCCTCTTTTCTTTCAAAATCACGATTGCAATAAACCAACTGGCAAAGAGGCAATTAAAATGATGTATGTCGGCTTTTCTCGTCCTACTCATTTACTATGCTTTGCTGTATTGGAAGATAATATAGATGCGAAAGAGTTATTAAAATTTGAAAATGATAATCGATGGAATGTTGATAAAAACCTAACCTAATAATACTAAACTTACCTACAAGCTTCAAAAAAAACCTTGCAGGATTTCAGCACCCCCGCCCTAGCCCGGATTGAAATGGAAATCCTTTTTCCTGAAAACCTATTTTTTCTTGAACGGGCAGAGCGACCAGAGGAAGCTCCTGACGGTTCGTAGAAAAAAAGGTTTTCGGGAAAAAGATTGTAATGGAAAGCTGGAAATAGCTCCTAAAAATTTGGATGAGATTCCTCGTTCCTCGGATGGCAACAATAAAAAAAATCGTAACTTTACGACAAACTACAAAGTTGAAGTTATGACGAATTCATTTGAAAGTAACCCCTTGATTGACAGGTTGCCAAAGCATTTAAAGCAGTTTATTAAACCTCAGGATTATGCAGATTATACTCCGATAAACCAGGCAGTTTGGCGTTATGTGATGCGAAAAAATGTGGATTATTTGAGTAAAGTGGCCCATAATTCGTATTTGGATGGCTTGAAAAAAACGGGTTTGGAGATTGAAAATATTCCGAATATGTATGGCATGAACCGAATTTTGAAAGAAATTGGTTGGGCTGCAGTTGCCGTTGACGGGTTTATTCCGCCAAATGCTTTCATGGAATTTCAGGCTTATAATGTGTTGGTAATTGCTTCGGACATTCGTCAATTGGAGCATATTGAATATACTCCGGCTCCGGATATTATTCACGAAGGTGCTGGTCACGCTCCAATTATTGCCAATCCGGAATATGCAGAATATTTGCGTCGTTTTGGTGAAATTGGTTGCAAAGCCATTTCCTCGCATAAGGATTATGAAATGTATGAGGCCATCCGATTGCTTTCGATTTTGAAGGAAGCCGAAGGAACGCCACAGGCTGAAATTGATGTTGCGGAAAAAGCAGTGGAAGATTTGCAGAACAATATGGGCGAAATGTCGGAGATGGCAAAAATCAGAAACCTGCATTGGTGGACGGTTGAATATGGCTTGATTGGAACGGTTGAAAACCCAAAAATATATGGTGCTGGATTGCTTTCGTCGATTGGAGAAAGTGCTTGGTGCATGACGGATGAAGTGAAAAAGATTCCTTATTCTATTGACGCTGCGGAACAGAGTTTTGATATCACGAAACCTCAACCACAACTTTTTGTGACACCCGATTTTGCGTTTTTGAATCAGGTTTTGGAAGAGTTTGCGAATACGATGGCGTTGCGAAAAGGCGGACCTAAAAGCGTTCAGAAACTTATTGATTCCAAAGCTTTAGGAACGATTGAATTGAGTACAGGATTACAGATTTCAGGGAATTTTACCAACGTAATTGAACACAACGGTAAATCTGTTTATGTGCAAACGGTTGGAAAAACGGCACTTTCCTACAGAAATAAAGAACTTGTGGGTCATGGAACTAACACTCATGCTGAAGGTTTTGGTAGTCCGATTGGAATGCTGAAAGGCATCAACTTGGCAATTGAAGACATGAGTCCGAGGGATTTGAAAGCCTACAATATTTATGAAGCCGAAACCGTAACCCTTGAATTTGAAGGCGACATCACAGTTAGTGGTGAGATCATTACAGGTTCGAGAAATTTGCAAGGCGAAATTACCTTGATTAGTTTTAGAAATTGTACTGTGAAACATGGTGAAACCATTTTGTTTCAACCAGAATGGGGAATCTACGATATGGCGGTTGGAAAGAAAGTTGTTTCGGCATTTTCTGGTCCGGCTGATGTAAATAGTTTTGATTTGATAACTCACGTTCCGTCGAGCAAAACGATTAAGGCAAAAAAATCGGAAGAGCGTTCTAATTTGGAGCGATTGTATCGTGAAGTGCGAGATATTCGAGAAGGAAGAGAACGTGCTTTTGATCCTGAATCGGCCTTGCACGATACCTTTTTTGCTTTAAGAATTGGACATCCTAAAGATTGGTTATTAGCATTAGAAATTGTTGAGCTTATTAAAGATAAAAATGACCCTCGATTTTTAGAGGAAGTTTTAACTTATCTTGAAAAACTCAAAAAAAATAGACCCGAATTGGATAAATTGATTTCGAATGGTTTGGAATTAATTTTTGAAAATGAGAGTGTGAATTGAAAGTAATTTTTTAGGTTATACCCTGACTATTCCGATTATGAAATGCATTTCCAAAAATTTTGTTCAGGAAAACAAGCCAAGCTAAACCAAAAGTGAATTGGCATAATAAACAAAAAAAATCCGCCTCATAGCGGATTTTTCTATTTGCTGATAAAAGTAAAATTATACTTCCAATACGCTGTTTTCTGCTCCAGCAAAATCATTCCATTTGTATGAATCTGCTTCAGGTTCGTTTACAAAAGCACCATCAATTACATACTTAAATTCATAAGATGCATCTTTTTCTACGTCAAAAACTCCTTTAAAAACACCTGTTTTCGACTTGTTTAATTCTCCTGCTTTTGGATCCCAATTGTTAAAATCACCAATAACTACAGCAGTTGCTGCTTCTTTTGCTTCAACCGAAAAAGTAACTTTACAAACTGGCTTCGTTTTTACAAATTGTTTCTTAATTGCCATAACTATTTAATTTTTAATATTATAAGACAAAGAAAATAAATTCAGATGAAGTGGCAATACACCTAATAAAGATTTAGCATAATGATAATAAGAGAGGAGATTTATATATGTATTCTTAATTTTTAAGCTGTTAAATTAAACATCTATAAACAGAAATCGTTTGCTTGCTGAACAATCTTCAGCTAAATAATTGTTGTATTTTGAAAATAAACTTTATCTTTAAGTGCTAAATTAACTCAAAATGGAAAAAGAACAACAAGAACTCTACGAATATGCTAGAAAAAGAATAAAACAAAAGAAAAATCTTTATTATCATTTCGTGTTTTTTTTAATTGGGAGTTTGTTTATGTTTGTTGCCAACGAATTGCTTGAATTTGGAATGCCTACAATATGGTATCCTTGGGCAATTACAATTTGGTTTTTCCTTGTTATTCTTCACTTTATCAAGGTATACATCACCGATAGATTTATGAACAAAAATTGGGAAAGGGAACAAATTGACAAACTTGTTAAGCGACAAGAACGAAAAATTCAACAGCTGGATTCAAGAAGGGATGATCTATTACCTAAACAATAATTTACCATAATGACAATAATGATTGCGGCAGCGGCCGAAAACAATGCACTTGGAAAAGACAACGAGATGGTTTGGCATTTGCCAGATGATTTTAAAAGATTCAAGCAACTCACAACCGGACATCATATTATAATGGGAAGAAAAACTTTCGAAAGCTTCCCTAAACCGTTGCCCAACAGAACCCATATCATCATTACACGTCAAAGGGATTACAATCCTGAAAATTGCTTTGTTGTTGATGGAATGGATAAAGCTCTTGAAAAAGCACCTCAAAATGAAGACGTTTATATAATTGGTGGTGGCGAAATATATAATCTAGGACTACCTTTTGCCGACAAAATTGAACTTACCAAAGTGCATGCTGAATTTGAGGCAGATGCTTTTTTTCCAGAAATAAACCCTAATGAATGGAAATTGGAAAAAGAGGAATTTCATCCCAAAGACGAAAAACACAATTTTGATTTTACTTTTCAAACTTTTATTCGAAAATAAATTTAACCTTTTCAAATTTTCAAATTTTCAAATTGGCTAATTAGCCTTACCTTTGACCAAATTTTAAAAAAATGTCCAAAAGCGTTACACCTTATAAAGATTCTGATTTAGGAAAAAAAGAACAGGTTGCCCAAATGTTTGATACCATTTCTGGTAATTATGATGGCTTGAACAGGGTTATTTCTTTTGGTATTGATGTGAAATGGCGTAAAAAAGTATTGAAAATGGTTTCGGCTAAAAATCCAGAAATGATTCTCGATATAGCAACCGGAACTGGAGATTTGGCTATTTTAATGACCAAAACAAAAGCCAAAAAAATCATCGGTCTTGATATTTCGGCAGGAATGCTGGAAGTTGGAAGAAAAAAAATCACACAGAAAAACTTGTCGGATAAAATTGAAATGGTCTTGGGCGATTCTGAAAACATTCCTTATGAAGACAATACTTTTGATGCCATTACTGTAGCTTTTGGTGTTCGGAATTTTGAAACTCTAGACAAAGGACTTGCCGAGATTTTAAGGGTTTTAAAACCCAATGGTATTTTTGTAATTCTAGAAACATCAGTTCCTGTAAAAACACCATACAAACAAGGCTATAAGTTCTATTCAAAATACATCCTTCCTTTAATTGGAAAAATGTTTTCTAAAGATGATTCAGCCTATCAATATTTATCCGATTCTGCTTCGGTTTTTCCTTATGGCGAAGCTTTAAACAATATTTTGCGTAAAATTGGGTTTATAGAGGTTAAGGCACTTCCACAAACTTTTGGAGTAGCCACTATTTATTCAGCTTCTAAAAAATAATATGAAAAGATTTCTTCTGCTTTTTCTACTGATAATCTCCCTTAATTGTAATGCACAATTGTTTGGCAGAGACCCAATCATAAACCTTGAAAACTTTGATAAGCAAAGGGTTTCCTGGGGATATTATCTTGGATTCAACTACTATGATTTCAAGTTCGAGTATGAAGATATTGATAAAGATATTTTGGTTGAAAGCACAGTTGGATTCAACGTAGGTTTGATTGGAAATCTGCGTTTGAATGAATATTTTGACCTTCGGTTTGAACCAGGCTTGAGCTTTAATCAACGAAATTTAACTTTTCCTAATTTTGCTCTTGAAGAAGAAGGTTTGCGTGAAGTTCGATCGACTTACATTCACTTTCCACTTCTTGTGAAATTTTCTTCGGCTAGAACGGGAAACATCAAGCCCTTTTTGGTAGCAGGAGTTTCATCAGCTTTGAACCTTTCAAGTAATATAAACTCCAAGGAAGACAACTCCAACAATGTTTTCAGGATGGCAAAATGGACCAACTTTTATGAAGTAGGACTTGGGATAGACTTGTATTTGGAATATTTCAAATTCACTCCTTCATTGAGAGGGGTTTTCAGCTTCAATGACGAGTTGATTCGTGACAACGACCCGAACAGTCCATGGACCGGAAATGTTGGAAGCATGAAAACTAGAGGTGTGTTTTTGAATTTTACGTTTCAGTAAATCAATTATTTCTACAAAATTCACTCAAGATTATTGCAGTAGCAGTAGCTACATTCAAACTTTCGATCTGTTGCAAATTTCCGAATCTTGGAATCGTTAATCGGTTTTTAGTTAAGGTTTCAATGTTTGAAGAAATTCCATTGGCTTCATTTCCCATTACTATTATTCCTTGTTTTGGAAGATTGGTTTTGTAGATGTTCTCACCATCCATAAAAGTCCCAAAAACTGGAATATTTGTGGTTTTTATATACGTTTCCAAATCCCGATAAGCAACATTTACCCTTGCAATCGAACCCATCGTTGCTTGAACTACCTTTGGATTGTAAATATCAACCGTTTGTTCCGAACAAATCACCTGCTCAATTCCAAACCAATCACACAAACGTAGTATTGTTCCCAAATTTCCCGGATCGCGAATGTCGTCCAAAGCAATTATCAATCCGCTTTCTCTTATACTTTTAAATTCTGGAATTTTAAAAACCGCCAAGCAGTTATTTGGCACAGTTAATGCACTGATTTTTTTTAAATCATTTTCCCCTATCAGGTTGAATTTTTCTTTTGGAATTGCCGGAAAAAGTGTTTCGGTGGCAAAGATATTTTCTAATTCAAAGTTAGAATTAAGCAGTTCATTGATCACCTTTACTCCTTCTGCAATAAATAAATTATTGACCTGACGAAACTTTTTTTGATGTAAACTGGTTATAAGCTTTATTTGGTTTTTACTAACCATAGAAATAATGTACTTTTGAATTAAATTTCCGAATCACTTGAGAAAGACTGTTGCAAAAATATCACTATTTATTCTAATAGGAATAATAATTTCGGCATGTGATGCTGTGAAGAGGGTTCCCGAGGGAAAATACCTTCTCAAAAAAAACAATATCACGATTGATGGCGAAAAAGAAAAAGGCGATAACATCTCCAGTTTGCTGTATCAACAACCCAACAGCACCATCTTGGGCTATCCTTTCCGATTGAATCTCTACAATATTGCCAAGAAAAATCCAGATTCGTCCTATAAGGCAATGTTTTTGGACAATCCTAAAAAATTTGAACGTCAAAGCAGGCTTTTATCTGCCAAGCAAGTACAGCGAAAAGGAAAATCTTTCTTCTATTCCGGCATTCATAGTTTTTTAAAGAAAACGGGGGAAGCTCCTGTGATTGTTGATTCTAATCGGACAGACAAATCGCTTATTAGGATAAAATCGCATTATTTCAATAACGGCTATTTTAATGCAAAAGCGAGCTACACTGTTGATACTTTATCCAAAAAAAGAGCTAAAATAAACTATTCTATTGCAAGAGGCGAATTGCACAGGATTGATTCCTTGACTACAAAAATTGCCTCGCCTGCTTTGGATTCTTTATATGAAAAGACAAAAAACTTGTCGGCTCTAAAAACGGGAGATATTTTCAAATCGGAAAATTTTGATTTGGAAAGAGAACGCATCACAACCAATTTCAGGAACAACGGAGCTTTTTATTTCCAGCAAAGCAACATCACTTTTGACATCGATACGGTTGATACCGGAGATAAAACGAATGTTAAAATGATTATTGACGATCAGGTTTTGAGAGAAGGCGACTCCACTGTGACACGACCTTTCAAACTTTATAATGTTAGCGAAGTAAATATTTATACCGATACGCCTTTAAATAAATCAGCAGCAAAAGTTACCGATTCCGTTACCTACAAAGGGTTTAATTTATACAGTTATAAAAAATTAAAATACCGTCCGAAAGCAATTACTGATGCCGTTTTTATTGCTCCAGATACTAAATATTCAGACATCAGGACAAGTGTTACAAGCCGCTATTTAAGTAATTTAAAGGTTTTTAACTCTCCCGCCATTCAATATAAATTGGATCCAAATGACAGTTTAAACAATTCATTAATTGCCAATATTTATCTGACTCCCAGAAAGAAATTCAGTTTTGGAGCTTCACTGGATTTTACCCATTCTAACATCCAGGACTTTGGTATTTCGGCCACGACCTCTGTAACCATCCGAAATGTTTTTAATGGTGCCGAAACGCTTGATGTTGCTTTAAGGGGAAACATCGGTTCATCACGAGATTTTGCAAACCCAAATAATTTGTTTTTCAATGTTTCTGAATATGGTATTGATACAAAACTTAGTTTTCCTAGAATCCTGATGCCTTTCAATACGGAAAAAATTATTCCGAAAAGCACAATTCCTTCAACAAGTATCTCTATGGGTTTTGCAAAGCAACAGAATATTGGTCTTGACAAAGAGAATTTTACTGGTGCCATGACCTATAATTGGAGTCCAAGGAAGGGAACAATCCGTCATGAAAACAGGTTTGACCTTTTTAATGTGCAATATGTAAACAATATCAATGTGGGGAATTATTTTAATGTTTATAAATCTTCCTATAATGCCTTGAATAATTTAGCCCAAACTTATAATACCAATCCTGAAAACGTGAATCCCGAGAATGGCGAGTTGACTATTCCCGTAGGTGCCGACCAATTTATCGCCGATGTTTTAAACAATAACACGACTTTAAATCCCGGAGATCCTGAATATAAAACCGTAAATACCATCAGCGAAAGAAAAAACAGGCTTTCGGAAAACAACTTTATTTTGGCTTCAAGCTACACTTTCTCTAAAACTACAAAAACAAGTTTGACTGACAATACCTTTTATGTATTCAAAACAAAAGTAGAATCAGCTGGAAATATGCTTTCTCTTTTCGGACAAGCCGCCAAAACGATTGATGATCAAAACAACAGCAAGGCAATTTTTGGGTTGGCCTATTCGCAATACATCAAAACAGAGCTAGAATATGTAAAGCATTGGGATTTAAAAAGAGAAAAGGTTTTTGCCATCAGAACTTTTTTTGGAATTGCAATTCCATACGGCAACTCCACCAATATTCCGTTTTCACGAAGTTATTTTGCAGGAGGATCCAATGACATCAGGGCTTGGCAACCCTATAGCTTAGGACCTGGAAGCAGTGGAGCCATCAACGATTTTAATGAAGCGAATTTAAAAATCACAACAAGTGCAGAATTGCGTTTCAAAATCATCAACAGCTTGAAAGGTGCCCTCTTTGTTGATGCTGGAAATATATGGAATGTCCTTGATGATGTAGAAGACGAACCCTCCGTTTTTGAAGGAATCAGTTCTTTAGAAGACATTGCCGTTGGTTCTGGTTTTGGTTTCCGATATGATTTGAGCTTCTTTGTCATCAGGCTCGACCTTGCCTTTAAAACCTATATTCCATCTGACGATGCTTCAAAAAAATGGTTCAGGGATTACAACTTTGGAAACTCTGTTTTAAATATTGGTATAAATTACCCTTTCTAAAAGTATAATTATTATTTTTGTATCCCTATCCTGGAATGTCGGGATGGGAATTAACTTTAAAACTAAAATATATGGCTCACAATATTAAGCCCGGAGTTGCAACTGGCGATCAAGTTCAGGAAATTTTCAGATATGCTAAAGAAAAAGGATTTGCTCTTCCGGCTGTAAACGTAACAGGATCTAGCACAATCAATGGTGTTTTGGAAACTGCTGCAAAATTAAATGCCCCAGTTATCATTCAGTTTTCAAATGGTGGTGCACAATTTAATGCAGGAAAAGGACTTTCTAACGCTGGTGAAAAATCGGCTATTGCTGGTGGTATTGCTGGAGCAAAACACATTCATACTTTGGCGGAAACCTACGGAGCAACCGTAATCCTTCATACCGACCATTGTGCTAAAAAATTATTACCATGGATTGATGGCTTATTAGATGCCTCTGAAAAACATTTTGCAGAAACAGGAAAACCATTGTTCTCTTCTCACATGATCGACCTTTCTGAAGAACCAATCGAAGAAAACATCGAAATCTGCAAGACCTATTTGGAACGAATGAGCAAGATGGGAATGACACTTGAAATCGAGCTTGGAATTACAGGTGGTGAAGAAGATGGTGTTGACAATTCAGATGTTGACAGCTCAAAATTATACACGCAGCCAGAGGAAGTAGCTTATGCTTATGAAGAACTTTCAAAAGTAAGCCCTCGTTTTACAATCGCTGCAGCTTTCGGAAACGTGCACGGGGTTTACAAACCAGGAAACGTGAAACTGACTCCGAAAATCCTTAAGAATTCACAAGATTATGTTCAAAAGAAATTCAACACCGGACATAACCCTGTGGATTTTGTTTTTCACGGTGGTTCAGGTTCTACCTTGGAGGAAATCAGAGAAGGCATCAGCTATGGTGTAATTAAAATGAACATTGATACGGATTTACAATTTGCTTTTACAGAAGGAATCCGTGATTATATGACTAAAAACATTGAGTACTTGAAAACTCAAATCGGAAATCCAGACGGACCAGAATCTCCAAACAAGAAACACTATGACCCAAGAAAATGGGTTCGTGAAGGAGAAGTTACTTTCAATACACGATTAGAGCAGGCATTTGCTGACTTGAATAACGTAAACACCCTATAATTTTAGAATTCAGAGTTTAGATTTTAGATTTCTTTGCGTAATCTTAAATCTAAACTCTAAAATCTTAAATCCAAAATAGAAACTATGGCTTGGTTTAAAAGAACAGAAAAAGGAATTACAACCGCAACAGAAGATAAAAAGGATGTTCCTAAGGGTTTATGGTATAAATCTCCAACAGGAAAAATCATAGATGCAGATGAGTTGGCCCGAAACCTATATGTGAGTCCGGAGGACGATTTTCACGTTAGGATTGGCAGCAAGGAATATTTCGAGATTTTGTTTGACAATAATGAATTCAAGGAGTTGGATGCTAAAATGACATCAAAAGATCCCTTGCATTTTGTGGATACTAAAAAATATTCGGACCGATTGAAGGATGCCCAAGAAAAAACCAAATTGAAAGATGCGGTTCGAACAGGTGTTGGACTATCAAAAGGGAAAGAAGTAGTGATCTGCTGTATGGATTTTGCCTTTATTGGCGGATCAATGGGAGCTGTTGTTGGAGAGAAAATCGCTCGTGGTATTGATTATTCTATTAAGAATAAAGTGCCTTTTGTAATGATTTCTAAATCAGGTGGTGCAAGGATGATGGAAGCAGCTTATTCGTTGATGCAATTGGCTAAAACTTCGGCGAAGTTGGCTCAATTGGCGGAAGCAAAAATCCCTTATATCTCTTTGAGTACGGATCCAACAACGGGCGGAACTACAGCTTCTTATGCAATGCTTGGCGACATCAACATTGCAGAACCTGGAGCTTTGATTGGTTTTGCCGGACCTCGTGTTGTGAAAGATACCACAGGAAAAGATTTGCCGGAAGGCTTTCAAACCTCAGAGTTTTTATTGGAGCATGGTTTCCTAGACTTTATCACTCCGAGAAAGGAACTAAAAGACAAGATCAACTTGTTTATCGATTTGATTGAAAACAACGAAATTAGATAATTAGAATCCCGATGAAAGTCGGGATTTTTTTTTGCCTGGTGTTTTTATAAGATCAATCTAAAACCAAAATCTTTACTCCCATTTATCATTCGTTAAAAACTTCCATTATCTTCAATTTTAGCTGTTATTCATTGTCTTTGAAAGTTTTATTGCTGTTGAAAGATGCAACTACCAAATTTAATTTATTTTGAAATTCAAAACAATATCTTGTATTTCAAATTTATTTATACCTTTGTAGTGCTTAAATCGAAGTAAATGCGTATTGTTACTTTTAAAAGAATTCAAGAATTTTCGGAGAATCATTCAGATGCTCAAACCGCATTAACAATTTGGTACCATACCACCATTTCAAAAAATTGGAGCAATTTGGCCGATATTAAATTAACTTTTAATTCAGTTGATTATGTGGGAAACAATAGATATGTATTCAATATTAAAGGAAACAAATACCGATTGATCGCTATTATTTCTTTTAATGCACAAAAGGTGTACATCCGTTTTATTGGCACACATTCTGAATATGATAAGATTATTGATATTAAAAACATTTAAAAACGATGATTACTACTGAAAAAGAATATCAAGTTATTTTGGAACGTATTGAAATACTTTTAAAAAATAAAGATAACATCGAAAATAAAGAGTCAAAAGGGTATGTTGAGTTAAACATCTTGTCGGACTTAGTGGCCGATTATGAAGAAGCAAATTATGCCGTGCCACAACCTACTTTAGTGGAAGTTTTGAAAGTTCGTATGGTTGAGATGGAACTCAATCAAAAATTACTTTCAGAGCTTTTGGGGGTTAGCACTTCGCGTGTCAGTGAGTATTTGACGGGTAAAAGTGAACCAACTTTAAAAGTAGCACGAACCATAAGCAAAAAATTGAGCATTGATGCTTCGATTGTTTTGGGTGTTTAAATGGCTTTTTTTGAGATTTGGAGTTATTCTAAATTATAACTATAAAAAATATTCCAAATTTTTAAAAAACCAAGTCTTGAAATTCTTTTATACAATATACAGCAAAAAGAAATCCTGATGTTCGTCGGGATTTTTTTTGGGAGGTCATTAAACCAACGGAATTGCGGAATAGATCATTGGGTAAAGACCAAGATCAGTAGTGTAAGTCGAAAGATCAGCTGGAAATTGGCCTAGATCAACGGAGTAATGCAAAAGATCAAAGGGGAACGACGTAGATCAACGGTGTAAGGCCAAAGATCAGTTGGGAATTGGCTTGGATCAGTGGTGGTAAGAAAAAGATCAGTGGGAAACTATATAGATCAATGGTGTAGGTTGGGAGATCAAGGGTAAAGAACTGGAATCGGCTTAGGATAGTTAATTGCTCAATGGAAAACAAAAAAGGCTCGGTATTAGCCGAACCTTTCTTTTATAGTTCTCTTATTCTTCTCCTGGGTTTTTGTCCCTTTTTGGAGCCCTCATTCGCTGTATCAGTTTCCTAAGGTTATAAAAGTCTGCTCTTTTTTCTTCTTTGAAAACAATTTTGCCTGCTGCTATAATCTTGCTGACCATTTTTCGAAGTTTATCATATTCTTTTTGGTTTGCATCCGTCATTTTTTCTCCGTCGTCCATCAGTTTGTTCTGTTGCGTATTCAAATCCAATAGCTTCTCTCCTGTTTCAATTAGTGTTTCTGGATATTCTGGAGTGATCCCTTTTGGTTGCAAGGCTGAAATATTATCTGCTATTACTGTTGAAAGTGTTCCGATCTTGTCTACCGCACCTTCGATGTCGAGGTTCTTGAGGTTTTTCTTGATGGCCGATATTAGAGTGGTATCTACTCCTGCACTTTTGAATTTAAAGGACACTACATTCATTTCTGTGTTGACCTTGTTTGAAAAATCGTAGAGTGTTTCGGTGGCCTTTACTTGCTGTTTTGTCTTTGCAAATTTGCTGTCGAGCTTTTTTACAATTTCAATTTGATTGATGTAGTCCTCTTGATAGAATTTGTCAAATTCGGGAAAAACGGCTTCGATTTCTCCTCTGTCTTCTAGGAAATTGGTTTTTAGGAACGATGCTCCTGTAACAACTTCATCGTTGTTTAGTCTTGAATTACTCATATTTACTTGTTTTTAAATTTATTTGTTTGGCTTCTTATTGGGGTAATCAAAGCTTTTTTTGTTTCTTATATTTGTTGTTTTTTATTACTTGACGTTTTTTATTTCTACTTATTCGAAAGTAATAAATTTAACAATGACTTGGTTGGATGTTGTAAAATATTTTTTATTTTTTTTGAGGTGGGATTTACTTACTTTTGGAAGAGCGGGATAAAGGTTCGCCTATACAACTGTTTTTGGGGTGATAGGCGAATGTTTGTTTCGGGTGTAAATGAGTTAGGTACAATTACAGACACATTTCGTAAATTACAAGAGTATGAGGGATGATTTTTCAAAAAAAAACAACGGAAATTTTAGCAAAAAGAGTTGGGTTTATATGCTCTAATCAAGATTGTAACAGACATACTGTTGGTCCAAATAGTGAACACTATAAAGCTACAAGTATAGGTATCGCAGCTCACATTGCGGCAGCATCACCTAATGGTCCACGTTACGACATAAACCAAACCGAAGCAGAGAGAAAACATATTAATAATGGTATTTGGCTTTGCGCAAATTGTTCAGCTTTAATAGATAAAAATATTGCTGAGCATACAACTGAATTACTATTAAACTGGAAAAAAGTGGCTGAACAAAATATGTCTGATGCAATTGCTGGAAAAAATATTACAACCGGAAAAATTGTTCCCGATTTACCAAGGCCATATTTAGAAGCAGAATTAATTTGGTCACACAAAGCAAGAGTTGATAATGGATATAGTTCAAAGAACCTAATTGCTTTTGAGCAACCTATTCCAGCTGGAACAGATTTATATGTGCATTGGACTTTAAGATGGAGTTTTTCAATAGTAATTCACAACAATTCAGAAAGTCCGTCATATAACTTAAAATTATTACAAAGAGATAATAAGAGAAAATTTATCTTTCTTGAAGAACTGCCTAAAATTAATAATCTTCAGCCTTTCCAATCGACAGATTTAGAGGCTAAGTTTGATATATATTTTCATGGCACTTCAGAACAAGCAGATCAAGCTCTTCCAAATATTCCTCATCATTTGATTGGATTGGAAATCGAATTACATTACGTTGACAATCAAAGAACCGAAAACTTAACTCTACTAACAATAACTGAAAACGGAATAGAAAGTACTAAATTAAAGTAACTGTGGCTAACAGCGGTTTGGCGAAATAGCTGGTTTTTAGTAGCCGGAAATTGTTAGTTCACGAAGAAACATTATCTTCGGCAGAGAGAACTCAGTCCGCTTTGACGCGACTTCGCAAATGCGCGAAACGTTAGCTGTAATCAGAACAAAAATCGCAGAAAAATTTATGAAAACATATATATCAGATGTAATTCCCAAAATTCAAAAATTTTCTCAAAAATTGGATAATTTGACTTTATTGACAAATCAACATTGGGTTTTAATTGGAGAAATAAACAATTCTAAAGTAGTATATATTTTTCGTTCCAATAACGACTTGTTAATTTCACAATTTGGAAAAGTGGAAAAAGCTCGTTGGGAATATTTAGGAAATAATACGCTTTTGATTGATCGAAAAAATGACAGCTATCTTTTCAAACATGGTTTCTTTGATCAAAATGTCTTAGCGTTAAAAATTGATGGTTTAGAAGAATATGCATTTTTAGTTAATGAAACAAAATATGATGGAGAAATTAATTCAATGGAAAAAGTGATTGATTTTCTATCCATTAATTACATTAAAGCAAAAAGTGTTGGAGTCGAAGACGGCAAAGGAATTTCTAAAGAGATAAAATTAGTTTTTTATGATACTGAAAAAGGACCAATAGGAATTCCGCCATGTATTTCTTATTATGGACAGCCTGTATATTTGAGAGGAAATCCAGCTCCAGACGGAAAATATAAATTATCTTGGTTGTGTAATATTCATGTCCAAAATGGTTTCATTGTAAAAGAATCTTCATTTTAACAATCATGGCAAAAGCTAACCGTCTGTAACCGCAATCGCGGAGTTGTAAGCAATACGAATGAACATATACTACAAATATTTACCTCCCGAAAGACTATCGTATCTCGACGATGAGTTATTGAGATACACCCAACCAATTGACCTAAACGACCCATTTGAATGTTTACCAAAAAAACCAAGCGAAAAGGAATTCAAAGATGTCATAAAAAAGGTATCTGAACTATTACACAAAAAAGGATTTCCTTTAAACGAAAATGCCGAAATATTAGAACTTGAGAAAATTTATAATGAGGCTTATCAAAATGTAAATAACGATATTGGAATTTTATCCTTAACCAAAAATTGGAATAACACTTTGATGTGGTCACATTACACTAATTCACACAAAGGTTTTTGCATAGGATTTGACCCAAAAGACGAATATTTTCAAAACTTTTTAAGCAGCGACCTAAAAAAATCCAAGCTAATTATGGAAGTAGTTTATTCTGATAAAAGAGTAGAAATACCACTGGAATTTGGTAAAAAGAAATTAGAATTTGAACCTTTTATTACAAAATCAACGGACTGGAAATACGAAGAAGAAGTTAGAGTAATTTCTACACTCAATATGTCCGACAAAAAAATTAACAGTAATCCTGTAGATATTCATTTATTCAAAGTTCCACACAAGTCAATTAAAGAAATAGTTGCAGGAGCAAATATGGACAAAGAAAATGAGGATTTAATAAAAGACTTTTGTACTAAAAATAAAATTGAATTCTATAAATCTAAAATATCGGATGAACAGTTTAATATGGAAAGAAAATAAAAAAGTACTGCTTCCAAAAGGCGTTTGGCAAGATTGCGAATTTTGTAGTAAGTTTACGTTTCGCAAGAAATTTTATCTTTAATAGAAATAATCGGTTTCGTAGTTCGCATCTCACCAAGCACCGGAACGTCACAATAACTTTCATCAACTTCTACTCCTAAAGTCATGAAAAAAATTCACTTTCTTTTACTGTTGATTTCTTTTTTCCTTTTGTTTTGCACGAAAAAGGAAGAGATGAAGAATGAAGTTTATATTATTTCTAAAGCAGAAAGCGATTATAAAAAAATGCTTGAAGAATCCCTAAAGCATTCAACCCCTCCACCGCCTCCTCCACCGCCTTCTGTGTATGGCACTAATAATTTCATTATTGACAAAGACACTACTATATTTTATTTTCAACGTCCCTACTTTTTTGTTTGCAACACAGGGTGGGAAGATAATCATCCGCCTTTTTTATTTGGATTTGAAAAGGAGGATTTTATAGAAATTCCTAAAAATAGTATTCAAGATTTTATACTTCTTAATTTTAAAGGAGGAGTGAGAAACAACTTCGATATCGCTTCACAACTTGACACTTTGAATTTTACTGCTTATTATAATTTGATAAACACTTTGAAACAATGTAAACTTGAAAGGGATAAGGATCGAATTGTTATAAGAAAAACTACTCAGGAAGAAGATACTGTAATAGCATATAAGAAAAAGAGGAAGCCGTATTATTATGGAAATATAAAATGGGATACTACTCGAATTGATACAATTACCTATAAGTTTTTGAGACGTCCTAAATAGAAAGTTTCCCAAACTCATTTCGTTTCCCTCTAGCCCTGATGGTGCCATTGTTTGAACTCTTGTCTCGTTCTTAAAAAACGAGACAAAGCGAGTGGCTCCAGCAGGAAAATGGTTTCCCAAAAAGCCCAAGCGTTTCGCTCCTAAAAAAGAAAAAAATTACTCGAAAACTATTGTGCTATTCCTTTGAATGTTAAATGTAGTTGCACTACTTTTGCACCTTTAAAAACTACAACACAATGAGCACAACTAAAACTATTAAATCTGCTTTGATTTCGGTCTTTTCGAAGGACGGATTGGAACCAATTGTTAGAAAACTACACGAACAGAATGTTACTTTTTATTCGACCGGAGGAACGGAAGATTTCATCAAGAATCTAGGTATTCCTGTGGTTCCTGTGGAGGATGTAACTTCGTATCCTTCTATTTTAGGCGGAAGAGTAAAGACGTTGCACCCGAAAATTTTTGGTGGTATCTTGAACCGTCAGGACCATGAAGGTGATGTGCAGCAAATGGAGGAATACAACATTCCGCAAATTGATTTGGTGATTGTGGATTTATATCCTTTTGAGAAAACGGTTGCTTCAGGAGCGAGTGAGGCGGATATTATCGAGAAGATTGATATCGGTGGGATTTCGTTGATTCGAGCCGCTGCAAAGAATTTCAAGGATACGGTTATTGTGGCTTCGGTTGATCAATACAGCTCTTTGCTTGACTTGATTACGGAGCAAAATGGTACTACGACTTTGGAGGACAGAAAATTGTTTGCTACAAAGGCATTCCACGTTTCGTCTCATTATGATACTGCAATTTTTAATTATTTCAATACGGACGATACGATCTTCAAACAGAGTATCGCTGACGGACAAGTGTTGCGTTATGGGGAAAACCCTCACCAGAAAGGTTTTTTCTTTGGTGATTTTGATGCGATGTTTACCAAATTGCACGGAAAAGAATTATCATACAACAACTTGCTTGATGTTGATGCCGCCGTGAATTTGATCTTGGAATTTAAAAACGAGGATCCGACTTTTGCAATCTTGAAACACAATAACGCTTGTGGTTTGGCTACAAGAAGCACAATGAAGGATGCTTATTTGACGGCTTTGGCTGGAGATCCTACTTCGGCTTTTGGTGGTGTTTTGATTGCAAATGGAAACATAGACGAGGCTACGGCTTTGGAAATCAACAAACTTTTCTGCGAAGTGGTGATTGCTCCAAGCTATGACGAAAAAGCGATTGCAATTTTAGAAGAGAAGAAAAACAGAATCATCTTGGTTCAGAATGAAGTGGAATTGCCAAACCGACAAGTGAGAACTTGCTTGAATGGAATTTTAGTTCAGGATAAAAACAACATCACGGACAATAAAGAACATTTAAAGACCGTTACAAACACTACACCTTCTGAACAAGAAATAGAAGACTTGATTTTTGCATCGAAAGTTTGCAAGAACACAAAATCGAACACGATTGTCTTCGCAAAAAACAAAACTTTGATTGCTTCTGGAACCGGACAAACGTCAAGAGTGGATGCCTTGAAACAAGCTGTTGAAAAAGCAGAAAATTTTGGCTTCAGCCTTGAAGGTGCTGTGATGGCAAGTGATGCTTTTTTCCCTTTTCCGGATTGTGTTGAATTGGCAAAAAATGCAGGAATTACAGCCGTTATTCAGCCGGGTGG
This sequence comes from Flavobacterium arsenatis, assembly GCF_031456785.1. Taxonomy (NCBI): domain Bacteria; kingdom Pseudomonadati; phylum Bacteroidota; class Flavobacteriia; order Flavobacteriales; family Flavobacteriaceae; genus Flavobacterium; species Flavobacterium arsenatis. The sequence continues at coordinate 105,551 of NZ_JAVDVI010000003.1, read as the reverse complement.
TTCGATTAAAGACCAATTGAGCATTGATTACTGCAACGAAAATAAAGTTGCAATGGTATTTACAGGAACACGTCATTTCAAACATTAATTTGTTTAACTTTGCACGTTGATTTTATAATAATTTAAACCCTTAACAAACGTATGGGATTTTTTGATTTCATGACCGAGGATATTGCGATTGACCTTGGTACCGCAAACACACTAATCATTCACAACGACAAGGTTGTAATTGATAGTCCATCTATAGTAGCTCGCGACAGAATATCGGGCAAAATCATTGCCGTTGGTAAGGAGGCGAACTTGATGCAAGGTAAAACCCATGAAAACATAAAGACCATCCGACCGTTGAAAGACGGGGTTATTGCTGATTTTGATGCTTCGGAGAAAATGATCAGCATGTTCATCAAGAGCATTCCAGCTTTAAAGAAAAGACTTTTTACTCCTGCTTTGAGAATGGTGGTTTGTATACCTTCTGGAATTACAGAGGTAGAAATGAGAGCCGTTAAGGAATCTTGCGAAAGAGTAAACGGTAAGGAAGTATATTTGATTCACGAACCGATGGCTGCTGCAATTGGTATTGGCGTTGACATCATGCAACCTAAAGGAAACATGATTGTGGATATCGGTGGTGGAACAACTGAAATTGCAGTTATCGCCTTGGGCGGAATTGTTTGCGACAAATCAGTTAAAATTGCCGGTGACGTTTTTACAAACGACATCGTTTATTATATGAGAACACAGCACAACTTGTTCGTTGGAGAAAGTACTGCTGAAAAAATCAAAATTGAAATTGGTGCTGCTATTGAAGATTTAGAAACTCCACCAGACGACATGTCGGTTCAAGGACGAGATTTGTTGACAGGAAAACCAAAACAAGTAGAGGTTTCCTATAGAGAAATTGCAAAAGCCTTGGACAAATCGATTCAAAGAATTGAAGATGCGGTAATGGAAACATTGTCTCAAACGCCTCCAGAATTGGCCGCCGATATCTACAACACGGGAATTTACCTTGCAGGTGGAGGATCGATGTTGAGAGGCTTGGACAAAAGAATTTCTCAAAAAACGGATTTACCTGTTTACATTGCCGAAGACCCTTTGAGAGCGGTAGTTCGCGGAACAGGAATGGCTTTGAAGAATTTGACAAAGTTCAGAAGCATCCTCATTAAATAAAATTTCAAATTTTAAACTCCAAATTCCAAGTTATAGCATTGCAAAACATACTCTTGGAATTTGGAATTTTAGATTTTTATTATTCATAAATTATGCAGCAAATATTTATTTTTATATTTAAAAACAGCTATCGATTGCTGTTTTTGCTGCTTTTGGGTATTTCGTTATCCCTCACCATTCAGTCGCATTCCTTTCATAAAAGCAAAGTCATTTCTTCGGCTAATTTCTTGACTGGGGGAGTTTATGCTCAACTGAATGCCATCAACGAATACTTTAATCTTCGATCGCACAATGAAGATCTGGCAAAGGAAAATGCCCGATTGAAACAATTGCTTTTCAACAGGATTGACTCGATACAACCATCTGATTTTGATTCTATCAGAGGTGTTAAAAAGACCGAAGTTGTGGTAGCGAAAGTGATTAAAAATACTTATAATTCTCCCGAAAATTACCTTACCATTGATGCAGGATCTAATCAGGGATTGAAAACCGACATGGGTGTTGTAAACGATTTGGGAATTGTTGGAATCATTGAAAAGACTTCGCCTAAATATGCAACAGTCCTGAGTGTACTGAATGTAAAATCGCAAATCAATGCCAAATTCAAGAAATCAAACCATTTTGGCTCTTTGATTTGGAATGGAAAAAGCACAGGATTTGCACAATTGATTGACGTTCCTCGACTTGCCGCTTCGGTTAGAAAAGGTGATACGATAGTTACCGGAGCCCAATCGGTGATTTTTCCTGAAAATATTGGAATTGGTACGGTTTATAAAATTTATACCGACGACAAGACCAACTATTATACTATAGACGTAAAATTGTTCAACGACATGACCAATTTAGGACATGTGTATATCATCAAAAACAAAGATCGCGAAGAAGTTATTAAATTAGAAACCGAAACAAAGAAAACAAATGAATAGTGCCTTATTGATCAATATCGCCCGTTTCATCTTGTTGCTTTTTGCACAAGTAGCCATCTTTAATCAAATTGATTTCTTTGGTTACTTGAATCCGTATCCCTACATCTTGTTTATCCTTTTATATCCTGTAAACGGCAATAAATATGGATTGCTTTTGGCAAGTTTCTTTTTAGGGATTATAATGGATATGTTCAGCAATTCAGGTGGTGTTCATACTACTGCGGCAATTTCTTTGGCCGCTTTGAGACCTACGTTCTTTAAATTTTCTTTTGGTGTAAGTTATGAATATCAAACTGTAAAAATAAACGACCGACTAACACCCGAACGTTTTTCGTTCATCTTGATTTCGGTAGTCACGCATCATTTTATATTATTTTTATTAGAAGCCTTCCGAATCAGTTTCTTCTGGGATATCCTTTTAAGAACTTTATTTAGTACTATCTTTACGATAATAATCTGCATTACAATAATCTACATTTTCAAGCCTAGCAAAAGATGAGAAAAGCTTTACTTCCCACAATCATTATCATATCAGCCATCCTGATCCTGATAAGGCTTTTCTATTTGCAAGTTATTGATGATACACTAAAATTAAAATCCGACAACAACGCCATCAAAATCATCTATGAATATCCCGAAAGAGGCTACATTTATGACCGCCATGGAAAACTGATTGTTGCCAATCAACCTTCGTATGACATCATGGTAACGCCACGAGATGTCAAAAACATTGACACTTTAGAACTTTGCAAATTACTCAACATCACAAAAGGCGATTTTGATAGGATTTTAGCAAAAGCGATTAGTTACAGCCCTAGGCTTCCGTCAGTTTTTCTACCCCAATTGAACAAAAAAGAATATGCAGCTTTTCAGGAAAAACAACGAAAATTTCAAGGATTTGACATAGTAAAGCGTTCGTTGAGGGATTATCAAACAACTGCTGGTTCAAATATTTTTGGGTTTATCACACAAGCAAGTGAGAAAATAATTGAGAAAAACCCTTATTACAAACCTGGAGACTTACTTGGAAAACAAGGAGTTGAACAAGAATATGAAGAAATACTTAGAGGCGTTAAAGGTGTAAAATACCGTCAACGTGATAAATTCAACAAGGATATTGGTTCTTACAAAGAGGGAAAGTTTGACACCATTGCCATTCAAGGTGAAGACATGACCTTGACCATTGATATTGCCTTGCAGGAATATGGCGAACAATTGATGATGAACAAAAGAGGCGGTATAGTGGCTATTGAACCTCAAACAGGTGAGATTTTAGCACTTGTAACAGCTCCATCTTACGATCCAGCAATTCTTGTAGGAAGAGAACGCTCTAGAAATTACACTAAACTTTTTAACGATTCTATTTCAAAACCTTTATTTGACAGGGGACTATTAGCAGTTTATCCCCCAGGTTCGCCATCAAAAATAATTACGGGACTTATTGGTTTACAAGAAGAAGTGATTAATGAGCAAACCACGTTTATGTGCAACCACGGTTTTAGTTATGCACCAGGAAGGTTTATGAGATGTCATGGTTCAGGCCCTCATCAATTGTACAATGGCATTACAAAATCTTGCAATTCATATTTTGGAAACGTTTATATGAAAACCATCAATAAATTTGTTCGTCCGGCAGATGGCGTTGATGTTTGGAGTAAACACGCCAGAAGTTTCGGTTTAGGTGAATTTATGGGATATGATCTGCCGGTTGGAAAAAGAGGTTTGATTCCGACATCAAAAACTTATAAGAGAATTTACCCAAATGGAGGTTGGAGAAGTACTGCAATTGTTTCGAATGCAATTGGGCAAGGGGAAATCTTGATGACTCCGATTCAGTTGGCCAATATGATGGCGGCGGTTTCCAATGAAGGATATTATTATACGCCTCATATCATCAAGCAGATAAAAGATCACCAGATAGACAAAAAATATAAAACAAAACACACTACTACAATCGACAAAAAATACTTCAAGCCTGTGATTGAAGGTCTTTATGGGGTTTATAATGACGGAGGAACGGCTTCGAGTCTTCAGATTGAAGGAATTCAAATTTGTGGAAAAACAGGAACTGCTGAAAATTATGCGAAGATAAATGGTGTCAGAACTCAATTGACCGACCATTCCATCTTTGTTGCTTTTGCACCAAAAGACAATCCTAAAATTGCCATTGCAGTTTTGGTGGAGCACGGTTATTATGGAGCTAGAAATGCTGGACCAATTGCGAGTTTGATGATTGAAAAATACCTCAAAGGAGTAATTACTAGAAAAGACTTGGAGAAAAAGATATACGATAACGACCTTCAAAAGGAATATGCCAAATATATCAGTGGCAAACCATTTGGTATAAACGGAAAATAACATGAAGAATCAGAGCGTCAGAAGCAATATCGACTGGGTCATCGTTAGCATCTATATCATCTTGGTGGTTTTAGGCTGGCTGAACATCTATTCTTCCTCTTCACCAGTTGATGCATCTTCTTTTTTTGATATGAATTATGAATATGGAAAGCAATTATTGTTTATAATTGTCACGATTCCATTGATTATTGTTGTCTTATCGATTGATGCAAAATTCTACGAAAAATTTTCTAGCATAATTTATGCTGTTGCTTTACTTGCTGTTGCAGGTCTGTTTGTTTTTGGTAAAGAAATTAAAGGACAAACCAACTGGTATTCTTTCGGAGCCTTCAGTTTGCAACCAGCAGAATTTGCAAAAGCAGCCACAGGATTGGCATTGGCTAAATATCTTGGAGATGTACAAATCAACCTTAATGACGTTCGAAAGCAAATAATTGGATTAGGAATCATCTTTTTGCCTATTCTCTTAATTATTCCTAATGACCCTGGAAGTGCCTTGATTTTTATGTCCCTGACCTTTGTTCTTTACAGAGAAGGATTACCTGCCTGGTATTTATGGATGGGCTTTATTGCCATTATTCTTTTTGTAATGAGCTTGCTCTTGGAACCTGTTTACATTATGTTGATTGCCGCTGTTGTGATTGCATTAGTTTATTTAAGAACCCGACTGGTAAACCGAAATATTGTTTTCAGTGCAATTATTTTCGTCGTTATTACAGCCTTCACATTCTCGGTAAGTTATGTATTTGACAATGTTTTCCAGCAACACCATAGAGATCGTTTTAACATTCTGCTTGGAAGAGAAGTCGACATGAAAGGTATTGGCTATAATATCAATCAATCAAAAATTGCTATTGGTTCCGGTGGATTAACAGGCAAAGGATTTCTCGAAGGAACCCAAACAAAAGGAGGTTTCGTTCCTGAACAGCACACGGATTACATCTTTACCACCGTTGGAGAAGAATGGGGGTTCATTGGATCGACTGTTGTGATTGCCTTATTTCTCAGTTTGGTATTAAGAATTATCTATCTGGCCGAACGGCAAAAAACAAAATTCAGTAGGGTCTATGGCTACTGTGTGGCTTCAATCCTATTCATTCACTTTTTTATTAATACCGCAATGGTTTTGGGATTGTTCCCTACCGTTGGAGTTCCGCTTCCGATGTTTTCTTATGGTGGCTCTGGACTTTTTGCCTTTACGATTTTGATTTTCATTTTTGTGAAAATGGATGCCAATAAGGTAAATGAGTGGTAATTTCTTTTAAATAATCTTTTTTACACAATTTTTAATTTTAAAAACAAAACAATCAATTGATTTTCAGTTATTTATCTTTTTATAATATTTTTATTTGTTATAATAAAATTATTTAGGTATAATTGTTGTTAAATAATATTTAAATTAAAACAAAAAACTATGAAAAAGATTTATTTACTGACTCTCTTATTGAGTTTTACTGGCAGTTTTGCCCAAGAAGGAAAAACCATTGCAGCCACTGACACTTTGAACGCCAGCTTGCAGACACAAAGAATCACTCAAGAACAAATTCTTAATGTCGAAGAAATGAAAGCAATTGCATTAAAGAATCAAAAAGAAAATGAAGCCCTAAAAAAACGGGCCGATAAGGACGCTAAAAAATTAGAGAAAGAACAAAAGAGCTTCGAGAAGCAGCAGAAAAAGTTTGAAAAGCGTCAAAGTAAAATTGCAAGTGCCGAAAAAGATTTCGAAAAGAGCAAAAAAAAGTTAGAAAGCGAACAAAAATCGTTTGAAAAAAACACAAAGAAATTTCAAAAAGCACAGGAAAAAGGAAAAGCTTCTGTTGCAGATCTCAAAAAAATGGAAATCAAATTAAGTAAGCAACAAACCAAAATCAAAGAGCTACAGCTAAAAAAGCACAAGATCGAAACCAACCTGATAGATATTAGAAAATAACTGCAAAAGCTGTAATATAAACAATTACAGCTTTTTTTTTAAAATGTTCATCAAGAGAACAAATCCTTTCACCAAAATCTTCAAAAAGACTGCAATCTATATCTTATCTTTGTACCGAATTTCAATTTAGGCATCAATAATGGACAAAGCTGTTTCGGGGTTTTCAAAACTATCAAAGGAAGATAAAATTAAATGGATTGCCAATCGCTATTTTTCTGAACCAGAAGAAGCAATTTCACTACTTAAGAATTATTGGAATGCCGATAAAAAGCTACAAAAGCTGCACGATGAATTCATAGAAAATACAGTCACCAATTTTTATCTGCCTTTAGGAATTGCACCTAATTTTCTCATAAACGGAAAATTTTATACCGTTCCAATGGCAATTGAAGAAAGTTCTGTTGTTGCGGCAGCTTCAAAAGCAGCCAAATTTTGGGCAGAACGTGGTGGTTTTAAAGCTACGGTTTTGAATACTGAAAAAATCGGACAAGTGCATTTTATCTTTAAAGGCGAAACTTCAAAATTGGAGCAATTCTTCAATGAAAAGAAAAAACTTTTCTTTGAGGAAACCGAAGACCTTACTAAAAACATGCAGAAACGCGGGGGTGGAATCTTGGATATAGTTTTAAACGACAAAACCGATTTGCTTCCAGATTATTACCAACTTCATGCTACTTTTGAAACCAAGGACTCGATGGGTGCCAACTTCATCAATTCGTGTTTGGAACAATTTGCAAAGACATTAAAGAGATTAGCTCAAGAGAATTTAGACTTCAATGAAGATGAAAGAAATCTTCAAGTTGTTATGAGCATCTTGTCGAATTATGTGCCAAATTGTATTGTTCGAGCAGAAGTTTCTTGTAAAGTTGAAGAACTAGCCGATAAAAAAAACAATCCGCACGAATTTGCCGAAAAGTTCGTTAGAGCTGTCCAGATTGCCGAAGTGGAGCCATACAGGGCAGTAACCCACAACAAAGGAATCATGAACGGAATTGATGCCGTAGTGCTTGCTACAGGAAATGATTTCCGTGCCGTTGAAGCAGGAATTCATGCTTATGCCTCAAAATCCGGAAAATATACAAGCTTGTCGCATGCGAAAATAGAAAATGGCATTTTCAGCTTTTGGATAGAAATCCCATTGGCTTTGGGAACCGTTGGCGGATTGACTTCATTGCATCCGTTGGTAAAATTTGCGTTGGAGATGCTCGAAAAACCTACTGCCAAGGAATTGATGCAGATTGTTGCAGTTGCAGGTTTGGCACAAAATTTTGCCGCTTTACGATCATTGACCACTACTGGAATACAGGAAGGACACATGAAAATGCATCTTGGCAATATCATCAATCAATTTGAAGCAACAGATGCCGAACGCTTACTGATAATAAACCATTTCGAGAACAATACCGTTTCCCATGCAGCGGTTGTCGATTATATCCAAAGTCTGAGAAAAGTAAACATATAATCTTTTGAAACAAACATTCTACAGTAACGGAAAACTGCTTATCACAGGTGAATATATTGTTCTTGATGATGCAAAAGCTTTTGCATTACCCACGAAATTTGGACAAAACTTAATTGTTGAAAATGGAATAGGCAAAAAGATAACCTGGAAAAGTTTTGACAAAGATGAAAGTGTTTGGTTTGAAGATGTACTTCTATTTGAAGAAATCATAAACGGATCAAAAAAAGAAGAAGCAGATTCTATTAAAAAAACACTTGTTGGAATACTGCACGAAGCCTATCTTCTAAACCCTAAATTCATTGACAATTCTGACGGATATAAGATTATAACCGAACTCACTTTTCCAAAATTTTGGGGACTGGGAACTTCTTCTACATTGATAAACAACGTTGCTCAATGGATAAAAATCGATGCTTTTGATCTTTTAAACAATAGTTTTGGAGGAAGCGGTTATGATATTGCTTGTGCTCAAAACGACACGCCAATAGTATATCATTTAGAAAATGGAAAACCAGCAGTTGAACAAATTGAATTTGATCCTTCCTTCAAAGAAAACCTATACTTTGTTTATCTCAACAAAAAACAAAGCAGCAAAGCGGCGATAGCATCCTATTATGCGAAGCAAAATAACCTTTCTAAAAGCATTTCGGCTTTAGAGAAAATTACCCAAAACGTCATACAAGCCACAGATTTGAGAACCTTTGCTTCTGAATTGGAAAAACACGAAATAATAATGAGTGACATTCTGGAGATGCAAACCGTCAAGGAACGTTTCTTTCCAGATTTCAATGGAGTTGTAAAAAGCCTTGGGGCCTGGGGTGGCGATTTTGTCTTGGTGGTTTCAAAAGACAATCCGACTTCTTATTTTGAAAAACGCGAGTTTAAAACAATTCTTCCTTACAGCGAAATGATATTATAAACAAAAAATCCCGGATGAACCGGGATTTTTCTTGAACTAATATATCAACTTCTTAATAAAATAATTGTCTGTTGTCTTCGATTTCAGCATCTGCTTTCAAAGCACCTATTACTCTTCCCGGAGCTGAAGCACTTTGTCCGCTCAATTTTGCTACATATTCCTTATAGTCTGTAATTGCAGGAGCTTTAGTAACTGTTTTAGGCTGTACAACAAACACACCCGAAACACCTTCGATTGGAGCAGAAACTTTGTTGGCACCAATTGCAAAAGCAGTACCAACCACTTTTTGCTCAAGTCCAGTTCCTGGCAAAACAGCATTTTCGATTGTTAAATCTGTAGCAGTTTGAACAGTTCCTCCTGAAGATTTAGCAATATCAGCCAAAGAACTACCTTTCATTTTAGCCTTGATCAATTCTGCCTTTTTCTTGTTTTTCAATTTTGGTTCGATTGAAAGTCTTGCCTGATCAATGGCCATCAAACCTTCTTTGTTCACTTTTTTAAGTTTCACGATAACGTGACCAACATTCGGAACTTCATATCTTTTTACATCTCCAGTGCTTGTTTTCTTGTCGAAAGCCCACTTAACGATTTGTCTTTGGTTTTGGATAGAACCAAAGCTTTCGTCCATTGCTTGAACTTTTACAGCAGGTGTTACAGTTACTCCATTTTCTTTAGCAACAGCGGCAAAATCTTTGTCATTAGCTTCCATTTCAAATTTAACGGCTTTAGTATAAACTTGATCCGTTGTGGCTTCAGAAGCACCAATCTTTCTTGCAATTGTAGCCAAACGGATACCGTCTTGCTTATCGGTAACGTTGATGATATGGAAACCGAATTCAGTTTCTACCAAACCAATTTTTCCAATTGGGTTGCCAAATACGAAATCATTGAATTTAGGAGTCATTTGTCCTTTAGAGAAAAATCCTAAATCACCACCTTGTTGCTTAGATGAATCGTCAGAGTTTGTCATCGCCAACATCATAAATGAAGATGGATTAGCTTGTACTTGAGCCAACAATTCGTTTGCTTTTGCTTGAGCCTCTTCTTTAGTTCTAGTTACAGAAGGGTTTGCTCTCATAGCTCCTTTGTATGCCAAAAGGATATGACTTGCTTTAGCATTGATACCCGCTTGTCTTCCTAGAGATTTACTAACAGCATAATATCCGCTATATAAGTATGGTCCGAAAACTTGACCTTGTGGAAGGTTATACAATTGCTCTGCATATTCTGCAGGCAAGTTGCTTTTAGATACAAATGTAGAATCGTAAGGAATATCAGAATTAGCGTTTACAAATTCAGCCACATTAGTTGCAGTTCTGAAACCTTGCAAAGTATCATTCTTTTGCGTTTCTTTATTGTATTCTACTTTTCCAACAAGCAATTGCTCCACTTCTTTTTTAACTTGCTCTTCGTCTTCTTTCGAAGCTTTGTCATCAATCACTACAAATTCGATTTCGCGAGTTTCGTCAGCTTTGTATTTTTTCTCGTTTTTCTTCATGAAATCAATAATTTCTGAATCGGAGATTTTAACTTCACTATCTTTAATGGTTGAATAAGCTACAGAAACGAAATCAAAATTCACTTTGTTGGCTTCCATTTCATATTTCAATTTAGCTTCCGTATTTGTTGTATAAACACCCGCTTTAACCAAAGAACTATAGATTTGGAACTTGGCATTCAATTCTGCATCTCTTTTTCTAGAGTTGATCATTGGAGCTTGCTCTGGATTTGCCTTGAAGTATTCTTTGAATTTAGCAATATCAAAAACGCCAGCCTCGTTCAAGAAACTTGGATTTTGACCAATATCTTGGCTTTGTTTTAGAATTTCAATAAGATGATCTTCACCAACTCTCAATCCCAACTTTTCGAATTCAGTATTTAATAAAGAAACGGTAACTTCTTGTTCCCAAACCCTACTTACGGCTTGAGAAGAAGATATTCCTTGTCCGCTTTTTTCGACATTATCAACTTTTACTCTGAAATCGTCGAAAGAAATCTCGTTTCCGTTAACGCTTCCAACATCACTTGGGGTTCTATTAAATCCTCCTCCTTGAACAAGATCGCCAATTACAAATGCCAATAAACAAAAGCCTATTACAAGTATTAAAAGAAGCGAACGTTGTCTAATTTTTGCTAAAACTGCCATTTTTTATGTTTGTTAATTTTAAAATTCAGTTTGCGAAAATACAATTATCTATTTAATAATTATAGTAGTAGGGTTATAATTTGCAATAAAAAACGATTTTTTTTCTAAAACTATTCTCGGATGGTCATTTTAACCAATTCAATCTTTTTATTGGTAGCTTCCTCAATTATAAAATGATAGTTTCCAATCTGGATATTTTCGCCTTTTTGAGGGATTTCTTTGGTGAAATCTACAATAAATCCGCCAAGGGTTGTATAGGAATCGCTTTCGGGAATATTGATTTTATATTTTTCATTAATATCCTCAACATGCAATCGGGTTGAGAAGAGATAACAGCCGTTTTCTAGCTCCTGATCGATTAGTTCCTCATCCAAATCGTGTTCGTCTTCAATTTCTCCAAACAATTCCTCCACGATGTCTTCGATGGTCACCATTCCTGAAGTGCCACCATATTCATCCAAAACAATGGCTACACTTTTTCTTTTTTTCGTAAGAAGATTCATTACATCCTTGATGAAAATGGTTTCGGGAACAAATTCAACCGGAATCATGACCGATTTTATGGTTTTTGGTTTTTTGAACAATTCAAATGAATGAACATATCCAATGATATCATCCAAAGAATTCTGATAGACCAGAATTTTGGAGTAGCCGGTTTCAATAAAGAGTTCTTTCAACTCATCGACTGTATCGTGAATCTCTACTGCCGAAATTTCGGTTCTCGGATTCATGATGTCGCGGGCTTTCACTCCCGAAAACTCAAGTGCATTCTGAAAAATCTGAATTTCCGAATCAATATCTTCTTGATCTTCAACAGATTTCATTTGTTCTGTAATGTAATTTCCCAATTCGATTTTACTGAACAAAAGCTGTTCGTTATCACCTTTAATCTTGAATATTTTCATCAGGATAATATCTGAAATCCAAATAATTGCCGATGAAATATAATAAAACAATTGATAGAAAATGTATGCAGGGATTGCCAAAGCCTTGATCAGAGTATTGGCATAAATCTGAAAGAAAATCTTCGGCAGGAATTCGGATGTGATGATGATTACAAGGGAAGATATAAAAATCTGAATGAAAAAAATTACCCAAATTGATGAAGTCAACTCGACAAATGCAACTTGACTCATTATCAATTCGCCCATGAAAAAACCATAGACAACCAATGCTATATTGTTTCCAATAAGCATCGAAGCGATAAACTTTGATGGATTTTCCGTAAGTTTTGAAAGTATTTTGGAGAGGAAGCTATCTTGTTTTTTTTCGATTCCGAGATATACTTTGTTGGAGGAAATATAGGCGATTTCCATTCCAGAAAAAAAGGCCGATAGTATTAAGCAGAGGATTATAATACTAACTTCCATGGCTTATGAATTTTGATTTCGGTCTTCGAATTTTTTAGCAAAACTTCTTCTAAAGAAGAACATAAAAACAGCCACAATTGCAATAATAAAGCTCAACCATGGAGATTCATCTGTGTTTAGTTTCATAATGCCATCATAGATGAAAAAACCAGCGAATGCCAGATAGATGTATTGTGTAAATTTTAAATATTTCATTGTCTTGTAAGTTAATTATTCTTTGGCTTCGGTTTGACCTGAAAATTTCTGGGTGTTCATAATTTTGAAATCCTTATCGAAATCGACACCTTCTCCGTATGAAACTCCTTTTGGAGCAGTAAATTTATATTTATGTTCGGTAAAAAACCATGCATTTTTCTGATCGTAGTACAGTTGTTCCGTTTCCAAAAGCTGATTGTCTTCTGTTCGGATTTTTACGTTTCCTGTCAGGTCGATAATTTCTGTTCCTTTGAATTGCATGGCGTGATTTGCAGTAACAAAAGTACGCTTCCCCTTACCATCATAGAGTGTAACATCGACACCTTTAGGGAATTCTGTAAAAGGGTATTCGACCGTGGCATAATCAAGCATTTTCTTTCCTTTAAGTACCGCTTTAATTTTTCCAGAATCAGTGTACTTTAAGGTAATAGAATCGGCTTCACCACTCGGACTGAATTCAGAGAAATTTATCTTTTGCACATCTCTAAAGTTGCTTTCGCAACCCACAATAAAGATAAAAGCAAGAAATGCAATTGTATGTAAAAATACTATTTTTGCTTTAAACTTCATTTAATTTATGGAGATTGAAATATATTAATTGTACTTTCTTCTAACAAACCATTGGTCGTTTAAAGAGAAACTCAATATTACATTAAGGTAGTTTTCTTCAACCAAATTAAGTGCCTTCGTTCCTCTCTTTCCGTATTCGAATCCTAAATTTACGTTTGAAAAAGAACCACTTATTGGAAAACCAAGACCTAAAGTAAGAGCTGTATCGTTTATAGATTTATCGGCAATGACCAATCCCGTATTTTCATGTCGGAAACCAGCACGATAGGTCATCCTATTCATATAGCTTGTAAAAGAATCGTAATCAGGGATAAAATACCCTCCAACACTTAACTTTGAGGAATTTTCATAAGTTCCGGTGGAAATATCTTGAAATCTGTTGGCAAAATTACTAGTGTTTTGAAAAGTATATTCAGCTCCAAGCAACCATTTGTTTGCTTCACCAATTCCTGCTCCAAAAGCAAATTTAGAAGGCAATTTCAATCTTGTATCTGCTACATCAATTTCTTGCGGATCACCGATAACAATTGGATTTGAATTGGTTCTTTCTTGAACAATTGCAATATTCCTAACATTTGAAAGTCTCAAAGTGCTTTCAGGCGTATAAACCAAAGAGGCATATACACTCAACTTCTCAGTTACTTTCTTGTTCCACATTGCACCAGTGTTGAAACTAAGCCCTCGAATTATTGATGTATTTAATTCCCTTGAACCATATTGGATCGTGTTCCAGAATTCATAACTAGTTGTTTCAATCTCACCGAAATTATAATCAAGATTTACACCAACACTCAAATTTGAATTTATTTTATAACCCGCTCCCAAGAAAGCCCTATTTACGCCTCCTGTTCCAAAAAACTGTTTGCTTTTGGTTATAGAAGTCTCTTCGGATGTTTCAATATTTTGAATTTTATATCCTACCGAAGAATACGGCAAGAGTCCAAAACCAACACCTAACTTTTTGGTGATCGGCAAACCTAGTGCAAGGTAATCCACTGCTGTTCTCCTAGCCTTTCCATCTCCTGAATTTGTCCTTAAATCGGAAGTGTTATAACTTCCGGACAAAGTGAATGTCGTAAATTTCAATTGTCCGTATCCTGCAGGATTTTGCAAGTTTATATGCAAGCTATCTGTAAAAACACCCAATCCACCCATAGAACGGTTTTCAGTATTTCCTTTAAATCGTATATCTCCAATTCCGTAGAAAGAGTAAGGTGAAGCGGTTCCCTCTTGTGCAAATGTTCCAGTAGCAAAAAGCAAACAGATGCCGACAATAACTTTTTTAATCATTTTTGATTTTATATTGAAATGTATGGTTCAAACTTTCTAGAAGGAAATTTGAATTGGCAAATATGGTATTTTTTAATCGTTTAGCCAAAAAAACTCCGTCTCCGCCAGTTAAAATTATGGTAAATTTTGAATATTGCTCTTTATACTGATTGATGAAACCATCCATTTCGTGAACGACACCATTGACAACGCCAGAATGAATGGATTTATTGGTGGAATTTCCGATGAAATTTTCAGGATTCTCAACAGTCAATAATGGTAGTTTCGCGGTATAATTATGCAAGGATTCATAGCGTAGTCGTATTCCGGGAGAAATCGCTCCTCCTAAATAATTATTGTTCTCATCTATAAAATCATAAGTAATACAAGTTCCTGCATCAATCACTAATCTATTTTGTTTAGGAAACTGCAAAACTGCTCCAGCTGATAAAACCATCCTGTCGATGCCTAAAGTTAGAGGCGTTTCATAAAGATTTTGGAAAGGAAATTGATCTTGGTGTGAAATAAAATTGATTTTAATGTCTTTTTCAAACACTAAAAAATCTTCTTTTGAGATGCTTCCGACAGATGCAACGACCAAATCGGATATGTTTTGATGCTTTTTTAAAATAATTTCAATTTTTTTTTGAAGTTCATTTTTTTCAAAAACGAATTGTTCCAAAATGATATTGTTCTCAAAAACAGCACTTTTAATTCTTGTATTCCCTACATCAACAGCTAAAATCATACTTGAAAGATTGAAGTTGCGAAGGTACGAATTCATTTTTTTAAAAAAATGTTTTGGATAACTCAAAAAAGCTCCTATATTTGCACCCGCAATCAACAAGCAGTACTGCTCGAAATTGTAACGGTACCTTAGCTCAGATGGTAGAGCAATGGACTGAAAATCCATGTGTCCCTGGTTCGATCCCTGGAGGTACCACGAAACCCGAATAGCAATATTCGGGTTTTTTGTTTTTATATCTTCCCTAAAAAAGTAAGCTTCGCCTTTACGTTTGAATAGCAATAAAAAATAATTCAAAATATTTCACTTTTCAACTGCAACCACTTTTCTTTTTTCACTCTTATCATAAAATAAAGTATATTAACCCAAAATTATTTTTATTATGAAAAAAGTTTTACTTGCATTTATCCTCTTGACAGGTTTATTGCAAACTTCATGCAGTTCTGATTTGATTTCTGAATCGCTGCCAATAACCAATTCTGTTGATGTTTATGTTGCCGGGCAAAAAGACAATCAGGCATGTTATTGGAAAAACAACCAGCCTTTTTTATTAGACTCGGGAGGAATTATGGGACCGGTTGCCAATAAGATTATAGTGGCAAACGACGATGTTTATGTACTAGGAATTGGAGCTTCGGCCAATCCTCTTGGAGCTGTTCCTATGTTTTGGAAAAACGGCGTGCTTACCATTCTAAAAACAAGCTTGAGTACCGATGCAGAAGAAGTGATGAGTATTACCGATTTTGAAGTAATTGGCAACGATGTTTATTTTGTTGGATATACTAGAAAAACAATAGTCGATTTTGAAGATTACAGTCTTTTTTATTGGAAAAATGGAATCCAAACATTAGTTCACAATTATGGAGGTTATGCTCAAAACCAATCGAGAATCAAGATAGCAAACAACAACGTTTACGTTACCGGAACAAACAGCGATAACGGAAATGTATCTGGAATGATAGATGGATATTACACAAACAGTGTTTTTACCGAGGTTCCAAATTCTATGTTAAATGGATTTAGTGCAAACAATAACGAAATATTCGCATTCGGGACAAAAGATGGTATAAGCTATTACAAAAACATTACTCTAAATTCAGAAACTACATTTCCTATAACGCCTGCAAATGGAATTACCGATATGTATTTTGACAATGGGAATATGTATTTTACAGATGGTTCTAATAACATCTATAAAAACGGAATCTTATTTGACGAAGGTCCAATCTCAAGTGGAGGAATACATGACTTCAAAGTACTTAATGACAACATCTACAGAATTACTCATGCGGGAGAATTTGGCTTTATCAGTTTTCTGACAATAAACGGAGTTCAAACAATGGAACTTCCCAATGGAGATGGCTCTTTCCAATCGATTTATGTAGTTCAAAACTAAACCATGAACAACCTGAACTGGAACGAAATCTACACCAACATATCCCCAAAACTCTTGGGGATTTGTCGCAGATATATAAAAGATATTGCCACTGCCGAAGACATCATTCAAGATTCATTTATTGTGGCCATTCAAAAAGAAAACACCCTCAAAGACAAAAATGCGTTGAATGGATGGTTGAGCAGAATCGTAATCAATATGGCTATCCATCATTTGAAAGAGGCAAAAAAAGTAAATTTCTCCACTCATCAAGATTATGAAATTGTTGATTCCACAACCGTTATGAACACATTAGAATTAGACCCTAAAAGCATCCTCCTTTCTTCGGATTTGGAACGGAACGACATCCTTGACGCTATCGACAAATTGCCCGAACATCATAAATCGGTTTTCAATATGTATGTAATTGACCAATTTTCGCACAACGAAATAAGCAACGCTTTGAACATTTCGGTTGGCACTTCAAAATCGCATTTGTCGAGAGCTAGAAAAGCAATCCAAGTTTTTTTATTGGAAAAAATCAAAGGAAAACCTGTTGACGAGAAAAAGAAACGCCGAATTGCTTTTTTATTCTTCCTTGGTTTTGGAAACCAGATGTTTGCTAATTTCTACAGAAATCAGTTTGAAGGTTTCGAAATTCAATCACAAAAATCATTCGCCTTTGAATCTAAAAAAATTCAATTTCCGCATCAATTCATCGGCTTGACCAAAACTGCTTTTGCTTCAAAAATCATCATCGCAACAATTTGTTCTTTGATAATTACCGCAACATTTTTTTACGTTTACACTTATAATTCGAAGCAGATTTCTTTTCCAAAGGAAGAAAAAACAATCATTGAAGCAAAAAATGAAAATCCAAATAACGAATCAATTACTGTTCCGATTGATTCAATAAAAAAAGAAAAACCTATATCCGAAATAAATCAACCAAAAGTTATTTCTACTTCAAAGAAAATTATTTCTACTAATAAAAAACTTCATCAAGATCAAGCAAAACCAATTGCTACAACAGCAATCGATTCATCAAAAAGCGAACCTCAAAAAGTGGTGGTCATCAAAAAACAAATCATCAAAAAAGACACTGTTTATGTTACGAAATAAATTCCTGATTCTTTTTTTAGTCATAAGCAGTTTCGCTTTTTCGCAATCAAAAAAAATTGATACCGTTTATGTTTATGAAGAAATTATTATCCGCGATACTATTTTTATCGAAAAGCCTTTCTCCAAGATAGACAAAGCCGTTTTTACTTCTGAAGAAAATAAAAAAGACAAGCTCGAATTGACTCAAAATGGAGTTGTAATTCAAATTCCTGTTGACACGCTTGTTTTGATTACCGATAAGAAAAGAACTGAAAAACCAAAAAGCAAAAGCTGGTTTTTTGGCGGAAAATTTCATCTAGGCATAGCCGATAATAGCCTGTTTAAAAAAATGGATGCTCCAATGAATACAGGCTTTGGCTTAGGTATTTGGACCAAGAAAAAACTTTTTGATTCTGATTTTTCTGTCGGAATTGGGTTTGATGCTTTTTATTGGATGAGTCCATTTTCGACCAATGCACAAGAAAAAGATGGAGCGTTGAATGGTTATTATTTTACCCACAAAAATGAACCAAAACTCTTTCATTCCATCGAAAGCAAGCATTTTCAGTTGCAGATTCCAATTCAATTGTATTATAAAATAGGGAAATTCACGCCTTCGGTTGGAGGGTTTGTCAGCACAAGCAACTACAAAACGCAATTTTTAGGTTCGTCGGGAACATTGCCTTTGAGATTCGACCAAATACAGACTTTTAAGACCGAAGCCTTGCAAATGGGATATTTGCTAGAGTTGCAATATGCTTTTTCAGAATCCATTTCGGTTGGAATACATTTCAGTTCTGGAAAATTCAATAATTTGGTTTTCATCAACAAAGACGACAAGAATCAATCATTTAAAGTTGAAAACAAGTTTACAGAAAACAGAGGGTTTTTGCAGTTGGTTTATACTTTAGAATGACAATATACAGATTCTGAATCTTAAAGATTTAGATATGATTATTTTACTTCAGGGTTTGGATAAAGTATAACAAACAAGCCTCCCCTAAATAGTCTTGACTATCAGTTTTTAGTTTAGAGTGGTTAAAAATATACCCTAAAATTGATTTGAACAGTATGCATCTATTTTAACCCGAAATGAAATAATTGTAAATGTTTCAGTTTTTCTTACTTTCTTTGTGAAGAGATTATACATTGAATAGATAATTATCTTATAGATGAAAGTATTACATAAAATCCTTATTCTTATTTTTTTATTGATGAATCAACTTGGTTATGCTCAAGAAGGTGCTTCATCGTGCAGTGAACTTCAAGCCAACTTTCAGCAATATCAATCCTGTGCAACTAGCATTCCTTTTCAAAACACAACCAATAATGGTAACGGAGAAACTTTTGTAACCTCATGTATTGGAGAGGATTTTAAAGCTCCTACATGGTTTTTTATGAAAATACTTAATTCCGGCAACATCTTCTTACAAATAAGTCAGGTAAGCACAGGTGGGTTTGGAACCGATGTTGATTTTGTTCTTTGGGGGCCGTTCAACAATTTAAGCAATATTTGCAGTCAACTAAACCTTGCAAAAGAAGTTGATTGCAGTTATGCACCTGACAGTATTGAAAATGTACAGTTGTTTAATGCTGTTGCAGGAGAGTTCTACATATTATTAGTGGATAATTGGAGCAACATTCCAGGAGAAATTACCATCACACAAACAGGAGGTTCAGGCAGCTCGGATTGTAGTTTTCTTTCCTCTGTAGAAATACTAGATACAGCCGGAAATGAGATTACTCAATTGGATTATTGCAAACCTGCAACAAAAGACCTTGTCGCTACGATTGATGTAAACGATTTTCCTGGAAATCTTGCTGATTTGAGATTCAATTATAAATGGTATAGAAATGATGTGTTGCTAACCGAAATACTAGATTCAACCTCAAACACCAATACCTTTACCGTTGATCAAACGGGTCTTTATAAAGTTGAAACAACAGCCTACGACTTTACAGATCCGGATGTTGATCCAGGTAATTTAGTGATTAGTGCCGATGAAATTCAGTTGAATTTTTATGACAAGCCTATTCTAAATGCTGGCCCACATACTTTGCAACAATGTGATTTTATTCCACCAAACAATGATGGAGTTGCTTCTGTTAATTTAACCGAATTGGCTCCAGAAATCACAAACAATGACAATCTTATTGCCTTGAGTTATTTTACAGATGCAGCTCTTACTCAGCAAATCACCAACCCTGCAGATTTCACTAACACAATTGCTTTTAACCAAACCATTTATGTTACCGGAAGATATGGAGCTGGCCCTGTTGTTTGTAACTCGGACCCTGTTCAAATACAATTAACCGTAAATCCTACGAGTGTTTCAAACTATCCAGACATGGCTCCTGCTTGTCCAGAATTGAACACCAATTCGACAACATTTGATTTTGATTCCCAAAGAATCTTGATAAAAAATACCTTCTTCCCCACTACAAATGTTGGAATTGCTTTTTATAGAAACACAACCGATGCCTCTATAGAACAAAATGAACTTACCAACGCTTCTACTTTTGTATCAGGAATTTACACGATTTATACCCGTATCGAAACTGGAAACGATTGTGCAGCTGTAGGCATTTTTGAAATAGAAGTATATGAAGCACCCAATCAGAATCCTATAACACCAATTTTAGTTTGTGAGGATGAAACCGTGATTTTGGCTAGTAAAGATGCTGAAATTTTAGCCCTGCAAAATCCTACGGTTCAAACACGTTACTTCTTTACTTTTGAAAATGCAAGGGACAACATCAATGCAATCAACAAAAATTCGAATCTGAATCCTAATGTTGGCAGTTCAACAATCTTCGTTCGATTAACGGATAATGCTAATCAATGTTTTTCGGTTGTAAATTTTGCTGTGAATGTTTTTCCATTACCAAATATAACAACACCTTCTACTCTATCTACCTGTGGCGACAATACCTCAACCCTCTTCAATCTAAATTCAAAAATTGCAGAAATTACAGGAAACAACAGCAATTATACAGTAGCTTTTTATGCCACCCAAGCTGATTTACTTGCCGATGATGCAATTCCGAATCCTGAAACCTATAATTCCGTTTCGAAAACCATTTTTGTAAAAGCCACAGATCCTACGGGAAACAACTGTACTGCGGAAACAACCTTGGCTTTAAATGTCCTACAAGTTCCAGGAATTGACACAGTTCCCCAACTCCTTGAAGAATGTGATGCAACAGGTTTTCATGTTTTTGACATCACCGAAAGAGAACCAATCTTGAGAGGAACAACACCAATGAACGAAACTGTTTTTAGATATTACATCAATTTATCCGATGCTGAAGCGAATAACAACAACACAATCAATACGCCACAAACCTTTACCAATACCGTAATTGATTATCAAAAAGTTTATATCCGTTTGAACAGTACTGTAAATTTTGACAGCCAAACTGGAATTCCATGCCACAGGATTTATGAACAAGAACTTTTTGTTCGTCCATATCCGGAAAATTTATTGAAAGATACTTCCTATAAAATTTGTATTGATATTGATGGAAATGTTGTCAACCAAGCTCTTGTAGATGCCGGATTGCCCGATTCACAATACTCATTTGACTGGTTTAATGAATTTGATGCCTTGGCTGAAAACCGAATTATTAATGGAAACGAACGTATTTTTACCACACCTTTTGCGGGAGAATATTCCGTAAAAATCACCAATATAACCAACAGTGCACTTTGTTCAACCATTGTTAATTTTACTGTCGAGAACACTTTGATCCCTTTTTCAATTAAAGGAGAACCAACCGAGTTGATTGGTTTTGGAATCGACAATACCATTACAGCAATCACAACACCACAATCGGCAGATTTTGAATATATGTTGAATAATGAAGGCTGGCAACAGAGCAATGTTTTCAATACTGTTTCGGACGGAATTCATCTCTTGAGTGTTCGAAATAAATTTGGCTGTGGCGAAATTAGCACCTCCGTTGTGATTACCGACTATCCTAAATATTTTACCCCAAATGGCGACGGCTACCACGATTATTGGAATATTGGCGGACGTGTTGGAGTTGATGCCTTGAACGTTTATATATTTGACAGAAGCGGAAAACTAATAAAAGATTTAACCAATAATGAAAGTGGATGGGACGGAACCTATGAAGGTCGGCCACTTCCATCGGATGATTACTGGTTCAAGGTAATTTATTCCAAAAATGGAGTCACAGGAGAATATATGAATCATTTTTCTTTAAAACGATAAGAATCAATACCCTAAAAAACTGTTCAACCGAACGGTTTTTTTTATAAATAAAAGTTAAAAACTCAATATTAAAAGTATTACTATTATATTTGCGGTAAATTTTCTTTTTATGAAAAACTTGCTTTCAACTATTAAGATTCAAGTGAACAATAAAATCTATGTCAAGGATCCAGAAACATCGGAACTTGGCAAAAAAATCATTCAAAACAGCATTCTTTTGATTGATGAAATAGGTTTTGATAATTTTACTTTCAGAAAATTGGGAGATCTCATCGGTTCTAATGAAAGTTCTATTTACCGTTATTTTGAAAACAAACATAAGCTATTGGTTTACCTTTCGTCTTGGTATTGGAGTTGGATCGAATACCGATTAGTATTTGCAACAAGCAATATCGATGATCACAAGGAAAAATTAATGAAAGCAATCACCATCGTGACCGAAAATATTGAAAATGATTTGGATACTGAACACATCAACGAGTCAATCCTAAACCGAATTATCATTACGGAATTCACGAAAACCCTCCACACAAAAGAAGTGGATATTGAAAACAAAGAAGGTTTTTTCTTGATTTATAAAAGAGTAATCAATAGAATCATAGCAATTGTAGAGGAGGTTAATCCAGATTATCCTTTTGCAAAAACCCTGATTTCTACCATAGTTGAAGGAGCTTTGCATCAGCACTTCTTGAAAAACCACCTCAAAACCATTACAAATTGTAATGAGAATATCGCACCATCAGAGATTTATATTGATATGATCGAACGCATTTTAAAACAATAAAAAATGAAACAAACGCCATTAAAACGTTATTTTAATCTCTTGAAATTAGACAAAAAAGATGTTTCGCAGATTATTTTCTACGCCATTTTTGCAGGATTAATCAGTTTGTCTTTGCCATTGGGAATTCAGGCCATCATTAATTTTATTCAAAGTGGCCGTGTTAGTGCATCTTGGATTTTGCTTGTATTCTTGGTGATTTCGGGAGTTGCATTGGTCGGGATTTTGTCGCTTATGCAATTGAGAATCACCGAAAACCTGCAGCAAAAAATATTTGTTAGATCATCTTTTGAGTTTGGGTACCGGCTTCCAAAGCTAAAATCGGAATCCATCTACAACCAATATCCACCAGAATTGGCCAACCGCTTTTTTGACACTTTGACCCTTCAAAAGGGAACTTCAAAATTGCTAATTGATTTTTCATCAGCTTTGCTGCAAATTATTTTTGGAATCATTTTACTTTCGCTTTACCACCCTTATTTCATTTTATTCGGAATTTTGCTGTTGGTTTTGTTGTATTCTATTTTCAAGTTTTCATTCGAAAGAGGATTAAGCGAAAGCTTGAAAGAATCGAAATACAAATATAAAGTAGCAAGCTGGCTTCAGGAAATTGCCCGAAACAGCTTCAGCTTTAAGAAAAAAGAAAATTTTGATTTCGGAATGGCAAAAAACGACAAGTTGGTTGCAGAATATCTTTTTCATCGCGAAAAACATTTCGATGTCATAAAGAGGCAGTTTACGCAACTTATACTTTTTAAAATTGTCATCACAACAGGACTATTGCTAATTGGAGGCTTTTTGGTAATCAACAACCAAATGAATATTGGACAATTTGTAGCTTCAGAAATTATTATTTTATTGGTAATCAATTCTGTAGAAAAAATAATTGTGGGACTTGAAACACTCTACGACGTTCTAACATCAGTTGAAAAAATTGGTCAAATCGTAGATTTAGAAATCGAAAAAGATTCTAATGAAGAAGTTCAAAGCTGCTACACCAGTATTTTCATCGAATGTGAAGCGATTCAGTTTAAGTTTCCTGATTCTGGAAGTTCAGTTCTGAAAGATATTTCTATCAAAATAGAACAAGGCGAAAAAATCTATTTGGATGGTGAAAACGGTTCTGGAAAAAGCACCTTCACAAGAATTTTGGCCGGATTATTACAACCCACATCGGGCCGATTTTTCATCAATGATGATATTTACCGAAAAATTGACCTCTCGCATTATCGTTCTCAAATTGGAACCATCTTGCAAAACGAAACTCCTTTTGAAGGAACTATATTGGAAAATATAACACTCAATAATCCAAACATTTCACATGAAGATGTAAAATGGGCTTTGGAAAATGTTCAACTTGCTTCTTACATCCAAAAATTACCCGACGGACTTGAAACCAGAATTTATCCCGAAGGAAAACAATTATCATCATCCCATGCACAAAAAATTCTTTTGGCCAGAAGCATTATCCACAAACCTAAAATTCTTTTCTTCGAAGATCCGATTGATAAAACAGATGAAGATGCAGCCCGAAAAATCATCGATTTCCTTACCGATAATAAAAATAAGTGGACACTGATTGTTTCGGCAAAAGATGATTATTGGAAAACAAAATGTGACCGAAATATCACACTTCATAAAGGAAAAATCATTGCAGACATTAAACGATAATAAGCCATGCTAAATATTTCAGAAAATAAAGTCAACATCAAAAATATCGAGCAGTTCCAAACCATAAAGGATTTGGCAAATCGCCCACATTACAAGATTCTAAACCGCATTATCGCAGGGGTTTCCCTCTTTGCTGTTTTGTTTTTGTTCTTGCCTTGGACCCAAAACATTTCGGGAAGTGGATCCGTTACTACTTTAAAGCCTGACCAACGACCACAAACCATTCATAGTGTCATTGGCGGAAGAATCGAAAAATGGTATGTTCAAGAAGGTGATTTTGTAAAAAAAGGCGATACTATTTTATTTATTTCTGAGGTTAAAGAGGAATATTTTGATCCAAATTTGATTAAAAACACTGAAAATCAGGTAAAATCCAAGAAGTTGGCTGTAAATTCCTATGAAGGAAAAGTCAGTTCACTTTCCGATCAAATCAGAGCTATTGAAACCGAACGAAAGTTGAAACTAGAACAGGCTCAAAATAAAATCCGTCAAGCTTTATTGAAAATTAAAAGTGACAGTATGGATCTTGAAGCTGTTAAAACACAGATAAAAATTGCGTCAACACAATACAATCGATCCTTTCAACTCAACAAGGAAGGCTTGAAGCCAATGACCGATGTGGAGGAAAAACGACTAAAACTTCAAGAAGCCGAAGCCAAAATCATCACACAAGAAAATAAATTATTAGGCAGTAGAAATGAATTGATCAATGCCAAAGTAGAAATAAACCGCATCACGGCTGAATATTCTGAGAAGGTTTCCAAAACCCAAAGTGACCAGTTCACGGCTTTGAGCAGTCAATATGATACCGAAGCACAAGTGACCAAATTGGAAAATCAATTTGTGAACTACAGCATTCGAAATGGAATGTATTATATCAAAGCACCTCAAGACGGTTATGTCAACAGAGCTTTACAATCGGGTATTGGCGAAACGATCAAGGAAGGTATTCCCATTGTTAGCATCATGCCTTCTAACTACGAAATTGCCGTGGAAACATTTGTAAATCCGATTGATTTGCCACTTATCCATAAAGGCGAAAAAGTTCGAGTATGGTTTGACGGATGGCCTACAATCGTATTTTCCGGATGGCCCAATATGTCCTACGGAACTTTTGGTGGCAAAATTGTTGCAATAGAAAACTTCATCAGCGTCAACGGAAAATACCGCGTTTTGATCGCTCCGGATAGTGAAGAACAGGCATGGCCAAAACAATTGAGTATTGGAGCTGGTGCTCAAACAATCGCGTTG
This sequence comes from Flavobacterium arsenatis, assembly GCF_031456785.1. NCBI lineage: Bacteria > Pseudomonadati > Bacteroidota > Flavobacteriia > Flavobacteriales > Flavobacteriaceae > Flavobacterium > Flavobacterium arsenatis. Next base: position 80,074 of record NZ_JAVDVI010000003.1, on the reverse strand, counting down.
TTGGACAATGTTCCTGTTTGGTTTGAAATATGGCGAAGCATCAATGGCTTTCCGCCAAATTATTACCAACCTGTTGCAAATGCAGAAAAAAACAGCAAATAGAAAATGAGAACCATACTGTTACTGCTTATCACGTTTACATCTTTTGCCCAGCAAAACCCTAATGAACTCACGTATGATGAGTTTTTGGGTTATGTGAAAAAGTTTCATCCTGCCGTAAAACAGTCCAACCTAACCCTTTCCGAAGCTCAAGCCAATTTGATGATGGCTAGAGGTGGTTTTGATCCAAAGATTGAAGTAGATTTCAACGAAAAGCAATTTAAAAATACAGAGTATTACTCAATTCTAAACAGCAGTTTCAAAATTCCGACTTGGTATGGGATCGAAATAAAAGCAGGTTTTGACAATAGCGAAGGAATTTATGTAAATCCAGAAAACACAACGCCAAACAGCGGATTGACTTCTTTAGGAATAACCGTTCCTGTAGGACAAGGTTTGTTCATTAATCAAAGAATGGCCGATTTGAGAAGAGCTAAAATTCAAGTACAATTGAGCCAAGCCGAACGAAAACTAGAAGCCATTGAAGTGTTATATGAAGCTTCGGTTGCCTATTTTAATTGGAAAAGAAGCTTTGACGAAAGAATGTTGTATGAAACCTATCATGAAAATGCAAAAGTTCGTTACCGAGGTGTCGTTCAGCTTATTGAGCAAGGCGATCAATCTGCAATTGACAGTATCGAAGCTGGAATTACGGTTAAAACCAGACTTTTAAATTTGGAAGATGCCAAGCTGAAATTGCTAAAATCCAGACTCGAACTTTCTAATTTCCTTTGGCTTGACAATAATGTTCCGCTCGAATTATCCGAAGAAATGATTCCAGAAGCCAATCTTGATGCAACGGTAGAAGCAACACTTCGAACCAATGATTTGTTGCAAACCGAAAGTCCAGTCGCTAATCATCCTAAACTAAATGCCTTGCAAAGCAAAATAGAATTATTGGATGTGGAACGAAGATTTAAGGCCAACTTGCTTTTGCCAAAAATTGATCTTGGCTATCACTATCTTTCGGAACCACGCTATTTTGACAATTATCAATTTGAAGATTATAAATTTGGCGTCAACTTTAGCTTCCCCATTTTCTTGCGAAAAGAACGCGGAAGCCTTCAACTTACAAAATTAAAATTACAAGATGCCCGACTCGATTTGGAACTTGAAAAATTGCAACTGAACAATAAAATAGAAGCCCAAAAAGCCGAAATCAGTAACTTGGCAGTTCAAAAAAATATTTTGGATGGCCTTGTCCAGGATTACAGCACCATGCTTTCGGCCGAAGAACGAATGTTTCTTTTAGGCGAAAGTTCCTTATTCTTGATTAATTCGAGAGAGAACAATTTGGTTACGAGCCAACTTTCCAAAATCAATTTGGAAAACCGCTATTTTCTGTCGAATGCGACACTTTTCAGGATTATGGCAAATCCTGATTAATCGGAAAGATTAGAGTTTGTGCAACAAATCGAAATATCCTTTTTCGATATTTTCCTGATGCTTCGGATGGGCAATTTTCACTAAATCGTCCATACGTTGTTTTAGCGTTTTCCCATACAAATTTGCAATTCCATACTCGGTAACAACGTATTGAACGTGAGAACGAGTTGTTACAACCCCGGCACCTTGTCGCAAAAACGGAACAATCCTGCTTTCGCCTCTTTTGGTTATGGAAGGTAATGCAATAATGGCTTTTCCTCCTGCACTCAAGGAAGCACCTCGAATAAAATCCATTTGACCGCCAACACCCGAATACATTTTTGCACCAATGGAATCTGCACAAACCTGACCCGTAACATCCACTTCAATTGCTGAATTTATCGCCACCATTTTGGGATTTCTCCGAATGACAGAAGTATCATTTACAAACGAAGATTCACGCATTTCTACAAAAGGATTATCGTTTACAAAATCATACAAACGTTGAGAGCCTATCAAGAAAGTAGCCAAAGCCCTTCCTCTGGCAATACTTTTAAAATTACAATTGATAACATCATTTTCAATCAAATCTACTACTCCATCCGAAAACATTTCAGTATGCAAACCTAGATTTTTATGATGAATCAATTTGGTTAAAGCTGCATTTGGAATAGAGCCAATTCCCATCTGCAAAGTGCTTTCGTCTTCAATTAATGACGCAACATAAGTTCCAATTCTATCTTCTTCTGGAGAAATCAAAGCCATTTCATGACCGTAGATTGGAATATCGACTTCAACCAAATAATTGATTTCTGAAACATGAATAACACCATCGCCAAAAGTTCGTGGCATCCTCGGATTAACTTGAGCAATCACATATTCTGCATTTTCAATGGCTGCCAAAGTTGCTTCAACAGAAACTCCCAACGAACAATAACCATGTCGGTCTGGAGGCGAAACATGTATCAAAACTACATTTAATTTCAAGACTTTTTTTCGGAATAAATGAGGTAACTCGCTCAAAAAAACAGGCGTATAAGAACCATTCCCCGCTTGAAGGGTATGACGAACATTCTTGCCAATAAAAAAAGAATTCACATGAAAACTCTCTGATAATTCAGGATTGGCATAGGGAGCTTCTCCTTCTGTATGCAAATGACAAATTTCTACATTTTTTAATTCTGATGCTCTTTCGGTTAAAGCTTTTGTTAGGATTGTTGGGGTTGCTGCTGCCGCCTGAACATATACCCTATCATTTGATTTTACGATTTTAACCGCCTCTTCAGCAGTAACATATTTACCCATACCTTAAAATTTTAAACAAAAATAATACTGAATCTAAACATAAAAAATGACAAATCTCATATTCCAAATAAATACTTACTTTTGCAGTCACAAATTTTTTAGATATGATTATCCCAAAAACGAGAGAAGAAATAGAATTGATGCGTGAAAGTGCCTTGTTGGTTTCTAAAACATTAGGTATGATTGCTGGTGAAATTAAACCCGGAATCACGACTTTGCAACTTGATAAAATGGCCGAAGCTTTTATTCGCGATCATAATGCCGTTCCAGGTTTTTTGGGATTATACGGTTGTCCATCTACACTTTTAACGAGTGTAAACGAACAGGTTGTTCACGGTTTGCCAACCAATCGCCCGATTGAGGAAGGCGATATTGTTTCGGTGGATTGTGGGGCTTTGAAAAATGATTTTTATGGCGATCATGCTTACACTTTTGAAATTGGAGAAGTGAATCCTGAAACTAAAAAATTATTGCAGGTTACGAAAGAATCCCTATATGTTGGAATCCGTCAATTTAGAGCTGGAAACCGTGTGGAAGATATCGGAAATGCCATTCAAACCTATACCGAAGCTCAAGGCTATGGCGTGGTTCGTGAATTGGTTGGACATGGTTTGGGTAAGAAAATGCACGAAGATCCAGAAGTTCCAAATTACGGAAAACGTGGTCGAGGTAAGCTTTTTGTCGAAGGAATGGTAATTGCCATCGAACCGATGATCAATATGGGAACCCGAAACATCAAAACCCTAAAAGACGGCTGGACAATTGTAACGGCTGATAAAAAACCAAGTGCCCATTTTGAACACGATGTGGCCTTAATCGATGGAAAACCTGAGTTGCTTTCTACTTTTTCTTATATCTACCAAGCGTTGGGAATTACTTCTGATGAGGAGGAGGAGTTTAGGAAACAGCCATTCGTAATTTAATTATGAAAAAACTTTTTAAATTAATTTTAAATACAATCCCCCGACCGTTACTCATCCGTTTGAGTTATGTCATTCGTCCCGTATTGGCTTTTGTCCTAAAAGGGAAAAAATATACCGATCCTATTGACGGAAAAAGTTTTAGAACTTTTTTGCCTTACGGATATGGAACCCAACGAAACAATGTGCTTTCGCCAAGTACGCTTTCGCTGGAGAGGCACCGTTTGCTTTGGTTGTACTTGAAAAACGAAACCAAATTCTTTAAACCAACACCCTTTTCAGTATCGGAAGTTGTTTTACAAAGAAGAGATGCCAACAAACTAAAAGTCTTGCATTTTGCACCCGAACAGGCTTTTTATAAACTGTTCCGAAACCAAAAAAATTTGGAATATACTACAACTGATTTGTTTTCGCCTTTGGCAGATGTAAAAGCGGATATCTGTGATTTGCCTTTTGAAGACAATACGTATGATATTATCCTTTGCAACCACGTTTTGGAACACATCCCGGACGACACAAAAGCGATGCAGGAATTATACCGCGTTTTAAGACCCGGAGGAATGGGGATTTTCCAGATTCCACAGGATTTGAATAGAAAAGTAACTTTTTCTGATGATAGCATTACCGATCCGAAAGAGAGAGCCAAAATCTTTGGACAATACGATCATGTTAGAATTTACGGAAGAGATTATTTTGATAAATTAAGAAGCATAGGTTTTACCGTAATCGAGGAAGATTATACTAAAAAGATACTTCCTGAATTGGTAACGAAATATTGCTTGGCAAAAGGAGAGATTATTCCGGTTTGCTTTAAATAATGTTTCATAGGGCTTTGTGCCCTTATGCTAATATGTTTTGCCACTTCGTGGCGGATTGCAACTAAAAAAGCCTGATGAAATTTTCATCAGGCTTTCTACTTTATAGCTAAAATCTAACTAGTTTTTCTCTGGCATCAAAATACCTACAACTTTATCTTTTGTCAAGTATTTCTTGGCTACAGCCTGGATATCTTTTGCAGTGATGGCGTTTACTTTGTCTTCAAATTTCAGAATATCTTCTGCATTTGTTCCGTTCGTATATGCTTTACTGAAGTTGCTCAACCAATACCTGTTTTCCTTGATGTCTTTTTTGTAATCAAGTAATTCAGCTTCTTTAAATTTAACCACATCGGTCTCAACTGGACCATTATCGATAATTTTTTGAAGTTCTCTCAAGGCTGAAGCTGTAAGCTTTTCGGCATTTTCTGGCCCACATGGAAAACCAATATTGAAACTGTAAGAACCATAAGGAACTTTACTCATGCTTCCTCTTGCACTAACACCATAAACACCACTTTCGTTTTCCCTCAATTCTTCAATTAATTTAATGGTCAATACTTCACCTAAAGCTTGGATCGCCAATGCTTCTTTTGGAGAATATTCGGCATCGCCATAAAACATGATCGTTACGGAACTTTTTGGATCTGTCCCTTTGTTTACAACCTTTTTGTGTTCGCCTTTCAGCATTCTGTATCCCAAATCAACTGCTTTTTCTTTTTTATCTGTTGATGGCAAAGAAGCCAAATATTTTGCAGAAAACTCTTCGATTGCCTTGTCATCTACATTTCCAACGAAGAAGAATTCAAAATCTCCCGCATTTGCAAAACGCTCTTTGTATTTGGTGTAGGCCAATTCATAATCTGTAGCATCCCAAGCTTTGTCATCCGGGAACATTCCAAAATATCTTGGGTTTTCTTTCATCAGATAACCATAAAATTCCTGTTGAAAATATACGCTTGGTTGAGATGACAGGTTCTTAAAGAAAGCCGATTGCTTTTGTTTGTATCCTTCAAAAGCTTCCTTGTCAAGATTTAAATCTGTAAAATAGGCATGAACTGTTTGAAACAAATATTCCAAATCTTTTGGAGTGGCACTTCCTCTGAAACCTTCCGAAGTATTTCCAATATAAGGATTTGCACTGGCAATTTTACCTGCCATAAATTTATTGATATCATTCAATTTCAAGCCTGAAAAACCAGCTTCTGTCAAAGCTCCGTTGGCAAACTGGGTTTTCTTAACTTCTTCGTTCGTGTACAAACTTGTTCCTCCAAAACTGATTCCTTCCATCAAGATTTCATCATTTTTGAAGTCGGTTTTTTTGTAAGTTACCTTAACGCCATTGGATAATGTCAAGGTTGTTGCACCAATATTTGCGTTGAATTCTTTTTTCGCAATCTTTCCTGGTTTTACTTCTTTTCGCAACAAGCTAGAAGCAATTGCAGTTTCTTCATAAGGCTTCACCTCATCTGAATTTACCTTTAAAGTATTCAACACTTCCTGTTCGGTTACTTTTTTTAATCCGTCTTTTTCTGGTCCTGTGATAATTACTACCCTGTTGTCATCTTTTACATATTCTTTTACAAAACCAGCAACATCTTTAAGCTCCACCTTTGGAAGCATTTGTTTTACTGCCTCAAATTCCCAAGCAATTCCAGGAGCTGGTGTACCTTCTAAGAAATGCGACTGGTATTCTCCCACGAACATTTCTGAATTTGATTTATCCCTATCGTTATAGGCTTTCTCATATTGTGCCAAATAATCCGATTTTGCACGATCCAATTCGCTTTGCGTGAATCCGTATTTCTTGGCTCGTTCATTTTCCGTAACCAATACTTTCAAAGCATCCAGCTGTTTATCCTCCTGTGTCATGGCAAACGATTGATAGGCTTCTTTTGTTCTGGCCCAAGTTCCACCATGGTAGGAATATCCAAAAGTAAATGGAGGTGTTGGCGAATTGGTCAATTCATCCAATCGGTTGTTGAGCATTGTTGTAAAGATATTTTCTACTAAATCTGCTCTATAATCTGCAACCGTTATTGTTTTTTTAGGTGTGTTATAATCCTTATAAATCAACTGTACCTGAGTTCCCGAAGCTTCTTTGTCGCTTTCAACCGCTACAAAAGTTTCTTTATGATTTGGAACGTCATATACTTTTCTTGGTTTTTCATTTTTAGGGTTTTGATACTTTCCGAAGTGGTCGTTAATTTTCTTCTCCATTTCAGCAACATCAATATCACCAACCACGATCACACTCATCAAATTTGGACGGTACCAATCTTTGTAGAAACTCGTAAGTTTGTCGTACTTGAAATTTTCTAGGATTTCTTTCTTTCCAATAGGCAAACGATCTGCATAATGCGACTTATACATCATTTTTGGCATATAACGTCCCATCATCCTTTTATTCGCTCCAAGTCCAAGACGATATTCTTCTAGGACCACGCCTCTTTCCTTATCCACTTCTTCAGGTGTTAGAACTGCATTAAAAGCCCAGTCTTCGATGATATTGAAACCATTCTCTAATTTTGCTGGATCATCTGATGGAATCGGAAGAAAGTAAACCGTTTCGTCAAAACTCGTATAGGCATTCAAATGCTGACCGAATTTCACTCCTATGCTTTGCAAATAATCAACCAATTTGTTTTTAGGAAAACGTTTGGTTCCATTGAAACACATGTGCTCCATAAAGTGGGCCAAACCTTGCTGTTCATCAGTTTCCAAAATAGAACCTGCATTGATCACTAATCGTAAATCTACCTTATTTTCTGGCTTGGCATTTTTCTTGATGTAGTAGGTCAGACCGTTTTTGAGCTTACCCGTTTTTACACTTGGATCAAAAGGAATCGTACTGTCGCTTTTCAACTCTTGAGCACCCATTGCCAAGGGAAGAGCCAATAAAAATAATAACGTTCGTTTAATTTGTTTCATAAATAATTGTTTTTTATTTTGTCGAATTTAGATAATAACTCACAATCTCAAATTTTATTATAAATTTTTTAACAGAAAACACCTATATTTATGCTATTTTAAAATTATCAGCAACACATATTAAATTTACTAAAATAGAGTTATTGTAATTTGCTATCTTTACTTTTTTGAAATTAATTCAATTCTAAAATGTCTGAAAAAATCTACTCTTTACTGTTATTGGTTTTATATTTTTCAACAGGTCAGTCTTTTTCACAGGAAAAGGAAATTAACCCTCCTTATAATATCAAAACCGTAACGTTTGTTCAGAACAATCAAAATGTAATTCCCATTTTCCGACTAAACGATGGATTCCAGTTTCAGTTTGATGATTTATATGGAGATGAAGCCAACTATTTCTATACCTTAACCCATTGCGATTACGACTGGAAACCCTCTCAATTATCCAAAGCCGAATATATTGATGGATTTGATGACCAAAGGATTCAAAGCCATATCAATTCCTTCAATACCTTGCAATTATACACCCATTATAATGTGAGCCTTCCTAATAAATTTACACGTTTTAGGGTTAGCGGAAATTATGTACTCAAGATCCTGAACAACGATAAAGAGGTTGTTTTCTCTAGAAAATTCATTCTTTGGGAAGATTTAGTGTCAGTTCCGATGCAGGTGAAACGTGCCAGAAACGTAAACGAAATCGAATACAAGCAAAACCTTGATTTTTCTATAAGATCACAAAACATACAATTTCAATCTCCATTACAAAACGTAAAAGTGCTTTTGATGAAAAATGGACAATTCCAAGATGCCATTACCAATGTAAAACCAATGTACACAATCGGGAACGATTTGATTTATAAATACGATACCGAAACCCAGTTCTGGGCTGGAAATGAATTTTTATTCTTCGACAACAAGGACATACGAGGTGCAAATAATAGTATTTCCAGGGTTGATGCCAAAGAAATTTACAATTCACACCTTTTTACCAATAACGCAAGAGCCAATGTTCCCTACACTTTCTTCCCTGACGTAAACGGGAATTTTGTTGTCCGAAACCTAAATGCCGAAGACAACACCGTCGAAGCCGATTATTCCTGGGTATTTTTCTCGTTGAGTGCTCCTGCCTATTTTGGAAAAGACGATATTTATATTACGGGAATGTTCAACAATTATGCATTGACACCCGAATATAAAATGGACTACAACAAGGAAAAAGGCATCTATGAAAAGGCCTTGATGGTAAAACAAGGATTCGTGAACTACCAATATACGATTGCCAATAAAAACGGAAAGATCGATAATCAAAACGCCATCGACGGCAACTTCTATCAAACTGAAAACAATTATTTCGCCATCGTCTATTACCGTGAAAATGGGCAACGTTATGACAGGATTATAGGAAAAGGAATTGCAAGTTCAGTAGATATTATCAACTAAATCGATATAAAAAACTGTTAACAAACTCTTTAAGTTAATTTTAAACCCGAAAAATTCAATTACAACATTAAAATTTGTAATTTTGATACACTTATTAAAAAGATATGGTTTCACAAATCACCAGAGGCATAAAAATTTCGGTTCACACTAGTTTTGAAGGCACCTACTTCAAGAACTATAAGATTCATTTTGCCTTTAGTTATGAGATCACTATCGAAAACCATAGCAAGGATTCCGTTCAACTTATTTCGCGTCATTGGGAGATTTTTGATTCGCTCAACGATACAGAATTCGTTGATGGCGAAGGAGTTGTTGGCAAAAAACCAGTGCTAAAACCAGGAGAATCTCACACTTACAGTTCGGGTTGCCTGTTGTCGTCACCTTTTGGTTCCATGAAAGGTTATTTCAACATGATTAATTTTACTACAACAAGAAGTTTTAGAGTGATGGTGCCTACTTTCAAATTAAGTACACCATTTGCTTTGAATTAAGGAGCTAATCCAGCTTTCCATTACAAGTTTTCTCATTCCTTCCTTTTTTTGTAAGGATAAAAAGAGCTTCCGTTGGTCGCTTTTTTCTCCTAACAAAAAATAGTCAGCAATTTCAAAAAGCTTTCCATTACAATCTGGGCTAGGAATTTCCGTTCAAAATCACCTTTTCTTGTCCGACAAACGCTTTTCAACCAAAATCACCTCATCCTTTGCAATTGCATAAACCAAGTCATTCCCCTCTGGAACCATAATATATTTCCCAGTAAATTCACCAAAAGCTGGTAAAATCATCTGATTTTCTTTCTGAAAAAAGCAAGGTAATTTTAACGATTGCCCACCAAAACCTCGCAACTCAATTCCCGGATGAATGTGTCCCGAAAAGTTAAACAGACCTTCCTTTTCAATGGGGTGATGTGTCAAAAGATAACCATCAACTTCTAATTCCTCGAAAATTTTCACGTCAATTTTATCGTAGTTTTCCTTGGCAATGATATCATGATTTCCTGTAATCAAGATGATTTCTGCCACACAACAATCCGACCATTCCACAAACAAATTCCACTCGCTGTTTTTGGAACTGTGAAACAAATCGCCCAAAAAAACTACTTTTTCTGGGTTGAAATAATCTACGACTTCCGTCAATTTTTGAAAATTTTTCGAAACAGCATTATTCGGAATCGCAACACCGTGTTTCCTGAAATGCGACACCTTCCCCAGATGCACATCCGAAATTAAAAGGACTTTTCTATCTTCCCAAAACAAAGCACCACTTGGATGCAAGACGAAGGTTTGGAATTTTATTTTTATGGTAATTGTCATTTTTAATTTTTAGTTTCCTAACAGGCTTTCGCAATCCTGCAAGGTTTTCAAAACCTTGTAGGTTTATATTTTTTAGTTTCCTAACAGGTTTTCGCAATCCTGCAAGGTTTTCAAAACCTTGTAGGTTTATATTTTTTAGTTTCCTAACAGGTTTTAAAAACCTGTTAGGAATTCTTTCGTTCCTTATAATAAAGACCTACAAGGTTTTGGAAACCTTGCAGGTCGAATATGATACCTAACAGGTTTTGAAAACCTGTTAGGATGTGAAAATCACTTCATATACGAAGCGGTCATTTTTTTAATTCGTTCTGCTAAAGTTTCACTCGATAATTTCTCACGAAGTCTATCCGTGATGATAGGAAAGCTGAAAGGCGTTGGCTTTTCACATTGCTTCCAAACAATTTCTTGATTCGCAATCCGTTCCAAAGCCAATAACAAACGTCCTTCTTCCAACTGATGTTCAAAGGTTTCGCGATAGGCTTGCTGAAACAATAAATTCTCGGGTTCATAATCCCGAAAGACTTCAAACAGCAATTGTGAACCACTTTGCAAATGTTTGGTTTTAATCATCTTTCCTGGAAAACCTGTGAAAACCAAACCTGCAATTACGGCAATATCTCGGAATTTCCTTCTCGCCATTTCAGTCGCATTCAAACTTTTTTGCAAATCAGAATGCACATAATCGGTCGAAAAAAGATTGTTGTCCAACACTTCCTGCATGTTGATTTCTTGGTCGGAAAGCAATTCAAAACCATAATCGTTATAGGCCAACGAAAAACTTATCGGCGAAAGCAAACTGATTCTATAGGCCAATAAACTTGCCAAAGCTTCATGCACAAACCGACCTTCAAATGGATAAAAAATCGCATGATGGCCTTCTCTGGTTTTAAAAGTTTCAATCAAAAATTCATCGGCATTTGGAACAATTGATTCTTTTCTTTGCCGCTCGAACATGGGTTGCAACGCTTTCAATTCGGGTGACAAATCATCGGAATTTGCTCTGTATAATTCCTGACGAAGAAGTTCACTCATTTGGGCCGAAAGTGCCATCCTTCCTCCCATCCAACTCACCAATCTCGATTTCTTTGAAGGATCGGCTTTTCTAACCAAGACTTGCATGTTTTTGATGCGGTATAACTCTAACTTTTTTCCACCAAATGTAAACGTATCACCTGGATTTAATTTGGAAATAAACCATTCTTCAATAGTTCCTATGAAACCTCCGCCCATAAATTTTACGTTCAAAGTCGCATCACTCACAATAGTTCCAATCTGCATTCGGTGGTGCATGGCAATCATTCGGCTGTTGATTTTAAAACGACCGTCCTCTTCAATTTCTACTTTTTTATATTCATCATAAGCCTGCAAACTTTGGCTTCCGTTGACGATAAAGTTCAAAATCCAGTTCCAATTTTCCCTTGTCATCGCTTGATAGCAAAAGGTTGATTTCACTTCTTCGTAAATTTCATCAGGAAAAAAACCATCGGAAACAGCCAATGTATTCAGGTATTGTACCAAGACATCCCAACTGTTCAAATACGGAACTCGATCTTCTACAACTGTATTTTCAACCGCCTTTTTCAAGGCCGAAGCTTCAATCAATTCTATGGAATGTGTGGCTAAAAAATAGATGTTACTTTCCTTTCCTGGTTGATGACCACTTCGTCCGGCACGTTGCAAAAACCGAGCAACGCCTTTCGGACCTCCCACTTGAATGATGGTTTCCACTGGAGCAAAATCGACACCCAAATCCAAACTTGACGTGCAAACTACTACTTTCAATTCTTCGTCCCGAATGGCCTGTTCCACCCAAAGTCGGGTTTCGCGGTTGATGCTTCCGTGGTGCATTGCCATTTCGCCAGCAAACTCTGGATATTTTTCCAACAGTCTTTGAAACCATATCTCGCAAGCCGACCGAACATTTGTAAACAGCAATGTAGTCCTACTTGCTTTGATGATTTTTGCTACCTCATCTACCAAATGTAAACCCATGTGACCTCGCCACGGATAGGTTTCCATTTGGTCTGGAATTATCGAAATGACGTTTATTTTTTTATTGATAACAGCCTTGATTAAAACAGAATTTCGATAGGCTTCCGAATTCATTCCGAGTAAAACTTCTTGAGCTTGTTGCAAATTGCCAATGGTTGCCGAAATTCCCCAGATTCGCATATTTGGAGCGATTTTTTTTAGTCTTGACAACGCTAATTCGGTTTGAACGCCTCGTTTTGTCCCCAATAATTCGTGCCATTCGTCGATAACAATTGCCGAACAGTCCTTGAATGTTTTTTCATAGCCTTTCGAGGCCAAAAGCAATTGCAGACTTTCGGGAGTAGTAACCAATAAGTCAGGCATCTTGCCTTTTTGTTTGGATCTTTCACTTGCCGAAGTATCTCCAGAGCGAATCCCGACAGTCATTTGTGTACCCAAATCATTCACAACTCTTTCGGCAGATTGCTTGATTTCTACCGAAAGTGCCCGAAGCGGTGTAATCCAAATGGCTTTCAGTCCGGGCTTGTGTTTTTCTTTATAATCTGGATTTTTTTTGATGTAATCGAGAACAATCGGCAACCATAAGGCGTAGGTTTTTCCGCTTCCTGTTGGAGCATTTAGCAAGCCGTTTTTACCCTGCAGGAAAGCCGTCCAAGTTTGGGTTTGGAACGGAAATGGCTTCCATCCTTGTTGATGGAACCAGTCGCTTGCTAGGTTAAAAAGTTGTTCTCTATTCATTTTTAAAACATTTTTTTTTGTTTTTAATTTTTTTTAACCGCAAAGAGCACAAAGGTTTTACGCAAAGTTCGCAAAGCTTTTTTCGCTAAAAATCTGTGCTAATTTGTGACCCGAGAACGTAGTTCGAACTGACGAAGTAAATCTGTATTCTTATCTCGCAAAGGCACTAAGTCGCAAAGTTCTTTCTTCTTGTTTCTTACCTCTTTTGTCTTGCCTTACTCAAACAATCATACTTTTCAAATCATCAATCGAATTTGCTTCTTCGATTTTCTTATCTATTCGCCATCTTAATATTCTTGGAAAACGAGTGGCGATACCGCTTTTATGCCTTTTGGAAAGTGCTATTCCTTCGAAGCCGATTTCGAAAACCAACTTTGGCGTGACGCTTCGGACTGGCCCAAATCGTTCGAGCGTGTTTTTCTTTATAAAATCATCGACCATCCTGAATTCGGCATCGGTTAATCCTGAATACGCTTTAGCGAAAGTCACCAATTCACGTTCGCCGTTTTCATTGTTTTGCCATAAAGCGAAAGTATAATCGGTAAACAGATTTGAGCGTCTTCCGTGACCTCGCATGGCATATGTCAGGACGGCATCTATTGTTAACGGCTCGACTTTCCATTTCCACCAATCTCCTTTTTTTCGTCCAACCAGATACGGCGAATCTTTTCGCTTGAGCATCAAACCTTCGCTTTTCATTTCGCGGGAACGGATTCTTTCTTCGGTAACTTCTTCCCAAGTGGAAAACGTGACGCGTTCTGAAAGTTGAAGCGGTAAATTCTTATCTTTTATTTCTTCGTATAATTTTTCGAGCAGAAGTCGTCTTTCTTCAAAAGGAAAGTTCCGGATATCCTCTCCTCTCCATTCCAATAAATCGTATGCTTTGATGATAACCGGATTGTTTTTCAAGATGGATTGCGAAACTGTTTTCCGACCGATTCGTGTTTGTAAATCATTGAACGTACCGATTTCTCCATTTAAAAAAGGCAGAATTTCTCCGTCAATCACTGTTCCGTCGGGAATAACTCCAATGAACGATGCAAATTCTGGATATTTATCAGTTACCAATTCCTCTCCCCGACTCCAGACATAAATTTCGTTGTCACGGATGATAGTTTGCGATCGGATGCCATCCCATTTGTGTTCGGCACTCCAATCTTCGGGGTTTCCGAGGTTCGAGATTTCGCCTTCTATTGGATAGGCCAGATAAAACGGATAGGGTTTCGACAAATAGTCACTGCTTTTTTCATCTAAAATTAATTCTTGAAATGTGATGGTATTCGGATTCCAATCACCCATTAATTTATAGGCCAAAGCATCTTCTTCTATATTTTCGGCTTTCGAAAGTGCCCTTGTCATCAGTTTTTGGCTTACACCAATTCTAAAACTTCCCGTGATTAATTTGGTAAAAACAAAGCGTTCATAATAATTTAGAGCGAGCCAATTTTCATGCAGATATTCCCTTTTTTCCTCGTCGTTTTTCTTTTTTAGGGCAATGATTTCCTGCAGATATTCAGTCAGGCTTTTTTCCGAATGTTCTTTTGTGGTGGGGATGATGAGTGCAATGGTCTCCGCCAAATCCCCAACGATATGATAACTCTCTTCAAACAACCATAACGGAATATTGGCCAATTCATTTGCCCAAAGTCGTAACAAAGTAGTATTTACTGGTCTTGGCGGACGACGATGTGACAATATCGCAATAGTCCATACCTTATCTTCATCACTTGCGTTTTTGAAGTAATTGGTCAGTGCTTCAACTTTTATAGATGTTTTGTTGGAGCTGTCTAAGGATTTTATTAATTCTGCGAAGTTTTTCATGTTTCTTTTTTTGCCACGAAGGTGCTAAGGCTCAAAGTTTTTTCAACCATTAAGGGATTAAGGAAAATTAAGGTTGGGTTGGCTTAATGAAACTTAATTTCTTAATGGTTTGAATTTTTTTCTTTTCTCTATTCTCTTTCTACATTTTCTTCTTCCACCTCTTTTTTCGCATCCATTTCTCCTGATTCGCCTTCGTATTGGGTGTTGGCAGTTCGGGCATCATAGCCTAATTCTATTAGATATTTGGAAAAAATATCGGAATAACCGTGTGTACAAATTACTTTTTCGGCTCCTGTTGCTTTGATGCTTTCCAGTAATCCTGTCCAATCGCAGTGGTCACTCAGGACAAAGCCCCTGTCAACGGCTCGCCTTCGCCTGGCTCCACGAAACGCCATCCAGCCACTTGCCGAACCTGTAACGAAAGGTGTCATCTTCCGAATCCACGTACTTCCATGGGCACTTGGTGGAGCAAGGACAATGTTTCCCAGTAGCTCTTCTTTTTTGGTTTCACGTGTAATTAAAGTTGTGGGAGGAAAATCAGCTATTGTTCTCAAAACTTCGGTCATGTTTTCGATGGCTCCGTGGGTATATATTTTTCCGATATCGGTATCTAAATATTTCAAAAGACGTTGTGCTTTCCCTAGTGAATACCCGAATAAAATAGAAGTCTTTCCATCGGCTCGATTTTCTGCCCACCAATTGTTGATGTCCGTCATCACTTCTGCCTGGGGTGTCCATTTGAAAGCAGGTAAACCGAAAGTGCATTCGGTAATGAAAGCATCACATTTTACCACTTCATAAGGCGTTGAAATTCCGTCGTCTTCTGTTTTGTAATCACCCGTAAACACCCAGACCTCTCCTTTATATTCTACCCGAATTTGAGATGAACCGATGATGTGGCCTGCGGGATGAAGGGAGAATTTTACTCCGTTGATGGTAAAGGTTTCGTTCCAGTCTTTTCCTGTTACATTTATTTCACCCAAACGATGGCGAATAATTGGAACGTTTGTATGATGCGTGATATAATTTTTGTGTCCCCAACGGGAATGGTCTGCATGACCATGGGTAATAATGGCATTAGTAACAGGTCGCCACGGATCCAGATAGACATCGGCTTGCTGGCAATATATTCCTTTATCGTTGAAGGCTAAAAGTGGTTGTTTCATAGCATCTATAGGTAATCCGTTGGGGATTTGGGTTACCTAAATTTAAGGCTACATTTTTGGAGTGGGAATATATTTGTAACAAGTTTAACTTTTGTTGAAACACAAAATACTCTATTTATCGGTTATATCGTTTTCTCCTTCCCTATCAAATACAGCAACATCCCCGGACCCGATTTAACCCTACCAATCTGCCATTCATAACGTTCTGCATGGTTCAAATCCTTTACCAGCATCTGCATTTCTTCCACCGAATAGGTTCTTAGCGAGGATACGACTCCATCCCACAAAACAAACAGCGGAACAATTGGAATCAGATACGTAAAAATAATCCTATCGATTTTAAAAGGCCTGATAAGAGGTGTCATGAGGAACACACTGAACGGAGAAAAAAGCATCGCCAAGATACTAGGAAAACTTCGTTCCTGAGCTTCAAAAATGGCAATGGAAGAATGGGAATCTATTGCATTCTGCAAGATGAGTTTTGCATCTGTAGGCTTGAAATGGTGCAACGACAAGAATTGGGTTCTAACACCTTTCAACTCACTTGGAACCTTCCGAGCATCGACAGGTTGTTCATAATAATCAAAATTGTCCGACTGCTTTTTGGTATAGACAAAAGCGGGTAAATTGGGATAATAGTCCGTCAATACGATTTTTAATCCCGGGATCTTCTGTTTTAATTCTTCATTGAGACCAACAAGACCGCCACCTCCACCAGATGCAAGGTCTATGATAGTTGTGGTCTCCTCCTTCTTCAAAAGATGCTCCAACAAAGGAACAACTGGTTTGTACATTCCTGTTTTATTTGACAGGAACTGTAAAAAGTCGGTTATATAATTTCTCAAAAATGCCGGAAACCAAGCTTGGTCTTCAAATTCAAATAAATGTATTCTTGCCATAAGGTTGTTCTAAAAATGTACTACAGTAGGTTTTTAATCGTTGTATAAAGATAAAAAGTTTTTTATATAACTCTATTGTTCACACTTACCTTAACTAATTTTATATGACAAAAACAACGTTCCTTTCCGTCTTGCTATAATCTGAGATTAATAGAGTGGATCATAATTTTAACTGTTTTGGTTAGTATTATCACACTTCTCATTTGAAATATGTAACTAAGCTACACAGTATCTTTTTTTTGGTAAAATATTTCAAATACTCCTTGCACAACTTATAAAAAATACAACAATAAACAGGATAATATCGTTAATTTTTAGCTTTTACCTCCAAGACAACTGGCAGGAAGCTTTCCCAAGTTCAGGAAACGTTCCTGTCATTGGCAGGGAGCTTTCCCACATTCAGGAAACGTTCCTGTCATTGGCAGGAAGCTTTCCCACGTTCAGGAAAGGTTGCCGTCAATTGGCGGGGAGCTTTCCCAAGTTTAGGAAAGGTTGCTGTCAATTGGCAGGGAGATTTTGTATGTTGATAAAGGTGGTGCTACAATTTGTAGGGATGATTTTATGTATATTTGAAGGAATAAAACGAAAGGGAGCTTTCTGTATATATCTTTAATTGGATGGATTCGTGAATACCTTTCTAAGAGTATATGAGTATGCGGAATTTTTTAAGACAACTACCAAAAATGAATTCAAATAGAGATTTTTCAAAATTAAATGATGACGAATTAAATGCGTTTGAAGAATACAACTCGTTTCATATTTTTCCTCCTGGTAAGACTATTAAAATTCTTACGCCAACTGAAAGTATGAAGCAAATGGAAATTCTTTTGAAATATCCTGCTCTAAAAAATTTCGAGTCTCTTTTTCCAAATTATTACCTTAATAACTTTGATATCCGATCTAATAAGCTTGATTATATCAGAAAGCTTCAACTATTTATCGAGTTACTTCAGGACAAAGACATAACTGAAAGGAATATTTTAAATTTTATTCGTGCTTATGATGCACAATTTATTATTAGCTCTGTTTTAAAATTCACCAATTATGGTCATCATGATCGATATATTTTTCAAGAAGTCTCATTACCACCAGATCATCAAGCTGATTTTTTAATTGTGGGCAAGAATTCACACGGGTATCATTTTCTTTTAGTTGAACTAGAAAATCCTTATAATTCAATTACAATTAAGGATGGAAATTTTGGTGCGACTATTCGAAAAGGGATAACCCAAATTGATGATTGGAAAATTTGGATGGACAAAAATTTTTCAACTTTTAATAGTGTATTATCAAAGCTCAAAGGTCCGAACGTTCTTTTACCCATAGAATTCTTTGAATATGACAACACAAGATTCCAGTACGTTGTAATAGCCGGAAGGAGAGACGATTTTTCTGAGAAAACTTACAGAGCAAGTAGATCACTTCAGGGCCAAGGAAAGATCTTGATTCACTACGACAATTTAATTGATGAAGCAAGAAACATAATTGATGCCGGGAGATATTAAAAACTCCCAATAAATATGGAATAATTATCTTTGGTAACTTCACTATAACAAAGCGTATTATGATAGACGAATTTAATCCTTCACTTTCTTTTGAATTTAATAATTCCAATAGTCTCTTTAAAAATTTGCTTGAGGAATTTGAGGATTTTAAAAGAAACCCTACTAAATCAAGATTTGCTATGAATTGTGCCATAAACTCTTGGCATCTGACAGATTGGACTTTTCAGGAATATTTCAAGAGTCACGAAAAGTTTCAAGATATAATAAAAGAAGACAAAAATGGGTGTAAAAAGAAAATTCCTGGAGTATTGAAATATCAACAACAATGCGTAAAAGACTGTCCTAATCTTGAATATATGAGATTAATAACGAATGGATCTAAGCATTGTATTTTAAATGATAAAAGCCTAACACAGAAAACTAAATTACACAAGGGAGTATTCAGCAATGTATTTTCTAGACAACATGACGTTTCAAGATTTATTATTGAAGATAATGGTAAAGAATTAGATTTCTATTCAATTTTGGAATTAACAATAGATTATTGGAAAACATTTTTTGGCTACCAATTAAACAATTAAATGTTCGAGTGCGATCCGAAGTGTTTCCCCTGCCGACTTAGGCTTCTAGTTCCTACACACAAGAATCATAAAACTTAAATAGTATTCTGTTTGAGAACACGAGCTAGAAGCTCGCGGTAGCATGAGAATCACATAATCTAAATCCAAATTACGGAGCTGCTTGTGAGATTCCTCATTCTTCGGAAGGACAAAACTGGCTGTTTATATTCTTAACTCAATGAAATTGAGGTCCCGTTAGAATGAGGAAACCCTCAGATTTCTCCGAGGGCCTCATGATTAACCGACAATTTTTTGAATGTCAATCACATTATTGTTTCACAACCTTAATAGTTTGAACCTGATTGTTAGCTGTTATTTTCACCAAATAACTTCCTGCCGATAAACCAGACATATCTACCTGACCTTTATTGGCATTGATTGCTCTGGTAATTACTTGCTGGCCTAACAAATTGAAAACTTCAACACTTGTGATATTTTGGGTGTAAGATAGATTCAAGAGGTCCTTTACCGGATTTGGGTAAGCCATAAATTTGCTGCCATCAAATGCAGGATTGGTTAACGTACCTTCTTCTACAGAAAAATCATCAAAAGCAATATAAAAAGGATTGCCTGTTGAGTCCTCATTTACCTTTACTGCAAAGAAGTAGGTTCCTGAAACAGTCGGGACAAAAACCCTTCTCATTTCTGCATAAGGCTGTATTCCAGTTCCAGCAGGCACTTCATACATTTCGCCAAACTGAAAAGCACCCTCCGATTTTGGAACCGTGTTATAAACCATTGCAACACTCCATCCATCATAACCATCTCCTTGTACGAAAGTTGAAAAGTCATACGGACTATTGGCTTCCAATTCAAAACCAGGGCTCCACATGTGGCTGTTAACCGCTCCGTTATAACATCTTATATAATTAGTCCCAGAATTAGGAGTAGTAGAATTAAAAGGATTAGTCTGTTCTGTCTGATCGATTACTACCCAATTCCCATTTTCTTTTCTCCAGCATTCTGGCAAATTAGGCACATCTATACTTTCAAAATCTTCGGTCCATGAAGCACCAAAAGGGTCACAGGTAGTTTTAAATTCAAATGGACCAACCCAAGCACTGTACAGTTCATTCTCACAAACTGAACGTACCCATGCTTTATAAGCCGTATCAGGAGATAGGTCGGTGAAAGTGAACATTTCTACTTCAGAAGAAAAAGGTGTCAAATCAGAAGGGGCAGTGTCATCAGCAACTTCCGTGTAAACGGTTTCCCAAGCTGTAGAATACTCTGCCTCCCAAGATAGCGTAGCGGTATAGTTTGTAAAAGCATCAACAGAAAGTTCTCCTACTTCCTCACAAGTTGGCAGTGCCTCCCAAACAACATCATCCAATAAAACAGCATTAAAAGAAGTTCCTGAATGCCTCAAAGCCAAATAACCAGTGGTTGGCAAACTACCAAGATTGGCATAGAATTCATCATAAACGGTTGTTGATGTTGGGGTAAAGGATTGCAAGGAAACAAACGTACTACCTTGATTATAGCTGGTTAAATACCCAACCTCAATTACTCCTCCCAAGCCATAACTCGCTTTTGCCTTAAATTTTAAGCGGTGTGTTCCTGCCGTAACATTGCTAACAGGTGGTGCAGCCAAGATGCCAAAACTGGTTCCATAGCTAGAGATATAAATACAATTCGTAGTGTTTAATGACGGAGAACCCGTCTGTATGAATAAAGTTCCTGTTCCTGCATTCGACCAGCAAGCTGGCACGCTTGTCGAGGCATTAAAATCTTCTGAAAATGCCGTAACCGGATCGCATGATGTCGTGAACTGAATTGGTCCTATCCAAGCACCAAAACCAGCCGTTCCGCAATTAGAACGAACCCATACTTTATAAGTAGTGGAGGCATCCAAATCAGACAAGATTGTATTCGAAACATCACTTACGGCAACCGGAGTCAATGTGTTCGGATCTGTAACCGTAGTCACTCCATAGGCTACTTGCCAGTTGGTTTCACTGTTTCCTGTCCAAGAAATTTTAGCCGAAGCATTAGAGATTTCGCTGGCCTGAATGCCACCCACGTCTGCACAATTTGGAGCTGTTTCCCAAACAATATCATCTATTTGAATGGCAAGCGATGGAATGCCGGTATGCCTGAAAGCAAATACCTCAGCTTCAATTTCACCTGCTTGAGGTATGTAAATAAAGGTTTCAAAAACAGAAGAAGATGCACTTGTAAAAGATTGTACCGATACAAATGAAGCTCCGTCTCCTGGGTTAGTCAAATAACCAAATTCTAGAATTCCCCCAGTTCCTCCAGGCGATTTAGCTCTAAATTTCAAACGGTGTGTTCCCGCACCAGCATTACTAACCGGTGGCAATGACAAGATTCCGTAGCTCACCACATCACCGTTCATATAGCTCGAAATATTGAACGTGTTTGGAGCACTTGGTGCAGAACTAGTGTACTGAACATATGCATTACCTCCGCTTCCTACTCTTTTCAAGCAAGCCGGAATATTGGTAGAAGCATCAAAATTTTCTATAAAAGTGGTTACTGGAGCACAAGTTGTGGTTACCGTTTTAGGTCCAATCCAGGCACCATAAGCCTCGTCTCCACAATTTGAACGCACCCAAACCTTATAGACCGTACTTGGGTCAAGACCTTCAAGGAAAACCGAAGCTTCCTCAACAGTTTCTGCTGTCAAGCTATTCGGGTTGGTTGTTGTAGCAGCAACTCCATATACTACTTCCCATGAAGTTTCTTCAGAGGTCCATGAAAGTGATGCTGTAGTGCTGGTATATTCGTCTATTTTAAATAAGGTTACATCCTCACAAGCAGGAATTGGCTCCCAAATAATATCATCCAAAACGATTGACAGATTACCAGTCGCTATATGGCTGAAAGCAAAATTTCCTGTTTGGGTGTTTGCGTCTGGCTCAAATGTATATTCAATAAATTCGGTCAAGGAGTTTGTAGGGAATGTTTCAAGTGCTACAAATGATGTTGCATCTTGAGGATCGAGCAAATAACCGAACTCAACGCTTCCGCCTACGGTATAGATACTTCTTACCTTAAATTTGATTCTATGGGTTGCATCGCTAAAATTGCTCACAGCTGGCAATGAAAGGATTCCTCCAGAGGCCATGTACAGAACATTTGGCGAAGTTGGGGCGTTGGCATCTGACTGAACCCCAGCATTTCCTTGGGTTCCTACTTTTGAAAAACAAAGAGGCAAAGTAGAACTGCTGTCAAATCCTTCGGAGAAATAAGTAACCTCCTCACATAATGTAGTGAAGGCTGCCGTACTGTTCCATGGGCTTTTTTCGTCATCAGAACAAACCGCCCTGTAATAGAACTTGTAAACCGTTGCCGGCAAAAGCTCTGGAATAAATTCTGGATTGTCATTTACCGTAGTAACACCTTCTGTCAAATCATTTGCTGGAGCAGGACTTGTAGCCGGCAAAGCAATTGCCTCCCAAGCTGTCTCGCTAGCTCCTGATTCCCACATAAAAGTTGCGGCAGTTGTGCCAAGATCGCTCATAACGGCTCCAGTTGGCACTGGACAGTCCAAAAGGATTTGTGCCGTAACAATGTGGCAAGATTGAGTCCCTGCACATGAATCATCATCAGAAAGATGCAACTTTGCAGTCGAAATACTGATGGCATCAACGGTTAAAGGTGAAAAGCCATGTGCTATCACTACGTTGTTTGCATCGGTCACGGTGATGTATTTGTTAGTATTTCCCAATGCACAAGTAAAGATATAATCTTCACCTACAAGCAAATTAGAGACGCTAACCACATCAGTAGTGGTCCATCCACAACTGGAAAGTTCCTGCACCAATCCCATGTTGTTAGAGGCTATCGGGCTAGGTGTATAAGTCCGAATGCATTGGCTGTAGCCCTGAAAGACAATCATTGCCAAGAAGATTAGAAAAGTAAATTTTTTCATAAAGATTAGTAATAGGGTTATTAAATAGGCCTCAAATGTATTGACGCATTAAAAAAAGCAAACAGAAATAAGCCTTACAATTCATTACATCAAAAAAACACCCCCTTACATTTTATTACATTTTTAAATAAAGTATTGACTAATAACTATTTATCATTTTTAAGGAACTATTTTTAGCGTTGCTATATTTTATATATTTGAAAAAAAAAAATTGTGCCTAGAAATTTCCTAAACCTGATGCTTGTTGTTTTCTTGTTTCTTTCAACAAGCGGTAACCTTTTGGCACAAACCGATGAACCATCCAAAAACGATGTGCTGGTGAAAGATTTACTTTCAAAGGCAAACAAAAACATCAACAAGAATCCAGAAAAGGCTTTCCAATACATCAACCAGGCCTTGGAATATAAAAATGAAATCACTCCCAAACAACAAGTGAAGCTCTATGAAGTTGTAGCTTCAGCCTATTCCTACCAGCAATCCTACCTTTCGGCACTTGATTATTTCTATAAAACACTGGACCTTCAAAAAAAAGTTGACACACCACGATTGCACTATACCTACAATAACATTGGCTGTACCTATATGCAGTTGGGCGACTCCACAAAAGCTCGAAATTTTCTTTACAAGTCGGTTGAAAGTTTAAAAAATGTAATCGCCAAGGGCAAGAGCGAAGAAAAAAGTGTCGAAGCCTTTCTGGTCTATTCCAACTTGGCAGTGCTGGAAATGGAACGCAAGAATTATGAAAAGGCCTTGGAGATGTTCCATATCTATCACAAAAACAGCATCCGTTTAAAAGACACTGCAGGACTTGTAAACACCTATCAAAACCTATCGAACATCTTTCACTCCCTAAAGCAAAAGGACAGTGCCCTTTTTTATTCCAACAGGGGGATTGAAATTGCAAAAAAAGGAAAGCTTTCAAACGAGATTATTTACCTCTACCATAACCGAGGTTTAAATTACCGCGAAACGCAAAAGGATTCTGCCATTTATTATCTCGAAAAGGTTTTTGTCCTTGCCAAGGAAAAACCACTGACCGATGTGAAACTATCCTCTTCCAAGGAATTGGCCAACCTCTACGAAGATCAAAATAATTATAAAAAGGCAACTGAATACCTTCGCATTGCCAATTCCCTTTCGGAAGAAAGTATGGAGTTGCAAAACAAGAAAAAAGTAGAGCTCCTTGAATTTGAAAATGAACAGAAGGCCAAACAGCAAGAGGCATTAGTAGAAACACAAAAGCGGGAGAACATCCTTATTTTTAGCGTGATATTGATCCTTCCAATTGCCTTGGTTGTGTTTCTGATGTATCGTTTGCAGAAAACAAGAGCCAATCAACGAAAGATCGAAAACGAATTACTCATCCAAAAGATGGAAGGCAAGAACAAGGAACTTACAAGCAATGCGATACAGATGCTACAGGTTAGCGAGCGGATTGATGCCACTCACAAGGAGCTCAACCACCTCAAATCGATAGCCGACACACCAACAAAAAAGATGTTGAGTAGCATCATCCTCGACCTGAAAAAAGGCAACCAATCCTTCAACAAGCAGGAATTTGAAAAGCTCTTTATCGAAACCGATGAGGAATTCTACAAGAAATTGCTTCACGAATTTCCAACCCTGACCAAGAACGAAATCAGGCTGTGTGCCTTTGCAAAGATGAATTTCTCAGCCAAGGAAATCTCTGCCGTAACGCACCAAAGTCCGAACAGCATCTTAGTGGGACGCTCCCGACTACGCAAAAAACTAGGCTTGGAAGAGCATCAGAGCCTGACGGCTTTCCTGAAGAATTACTGAATATAATGCTTGTTTTAAAACAAGCGTAATCCCATACCCAACTGTATCTGTTGGCTATTGGCTTTTTCACCAAATTCGCTTATATCCGAAAAACCCCATACGTATCTTGCATACACCGTCACTGGCCTGAAGTTTACCTCAGCTCCTGCCACTACTCCAAAATCTGTCTTCTTGAATAATTTTTTTCCGTTTTCCAGTACCGTATCATCATCGCTTGCTAAAAAACTGAATTGTGGTCCGGCTGTAAAATTGATCAATCCTTCGCTGTTGAGCCTTAGCAGAATTGGCACCGTCACGTAGCTCAATTTCTTTTCGCCGCTGAAGGCTCCCTCAATTACATCCGAAAATTCATCGCGTACCTTCGTATTGGTTTGGCTGAACAATAACTCGGTTTGAAAGCCCACACCCCTGGAAACATTATAATAAAAGAAACCTCCCAGCTGATAGCCCAATTCGAAATCATCACTAAAAGCGTTTCCGTCCAGCTTGGTCATATTGGCACCAGCCTTCAATCCAACATGCAGTTGGGCTTGTGAAGCAGTAGTAAAAAGGAATGGGAATGCAATAATAAGCAGTACTTTTTTCATAAATTAAAAATTTAAATAAAAACAAAATATCTTTTAAACAGATAGTAGGCACAACCAATGGTGGCCAAGGCTACAAGGGTTTTGAAAGCTTTAAAAAAAATGATAATTATGGGGTTTTGGGTTTGTAAATGTAGTCTTTTTTATATTATTTAAAAATTATCATTCGCCTTTTTGATGTTACTATTCCTACGCTTAAAAAGGTGTAATCTGGACTATCACATGAAATGGTAGTTTTTTTTCATGTCCGGACGACTATAAACTCTTGCATTTGCATTGAAGGCTTATATTCAAAAGTTTCCTAATTACTCGAAACGGAAAAGATTTTAAAGGAAGTGAAATTCCAGTTTTAAGCCCTGATGCGTTTTTTTTTGAATTTGTAGTTGAACTTCTTTCCTTCAGCGGATTTATTAAGTAACAACTGGAAGTGATGATTTTATGTATATTTGGGAGATAAAGTGAAATGAAACTTTGCATATATATCCTAAATTGGGTGGATTGGCGAAGGTTTGTTTCGGGTATAAACAAATTATAGGCAACTATTTGACAAACTATAAGGACAAGAATGAAAGAAGACAATCCAATAGATAGGAAGCGAAATTCAGCAGGACATGCAGAAATTGGGACAAAAGAAGATGGTACGATATTAGAAATGGTAAAAGTTGGGAAACGACTTATTGTAATTAAAGATAAATCAATTTATGAATTTTTCATGGCTGACTCAATCGACCCCGAAAGGAAAAATATAAATCTTCCAAGCAATATCCAAAAAATGCTATTTGAGCAAGGCGCTGAATCAGAAATAGTAGCACGAACTTTTTTAACGGCCAAAACTCTATTTCAAGCTGACCTTTATGACGAGTCAGTTGATATTGAAAAAGCATTGACTTTATCATTAGGCTTATTGCAAGAGTTATTAGTTCTTGAACAAGAAATTAATGATTATCTTTTAAAAGAAGAAAAAGTTAGTGCAGAATATGAAAGTAGAAAAGAACAAAAACTTTCATATGCTATTCCATCAATTAACGATGTAGAAACAAGATGCAAAACAATATTTCAAAAAGCTGACCATATTGAACAGATTTTAATTGAAATAGCTACAATATTTTATCCAGATCAAGGCTTAAATAAACAATCTCGGATGGTCTCAATCTATGAAATGTCTAAAAAAAATTATGGAGAAGAAGATTCATTTTCTAAACTTACAGCGAAAACTTTAGATTTTATGAGGTTGGTAAGAGAAATGCGAAATGGCCTCGACCATCGTCTAAGTACTGTTAAAGTTACTGATTTTGAACTCCAGGCAGATTCAAATATTTTAACTCCTACTATTGAGCTTAAACATAAAAGTGTCAAGCTAGAACGAGAAGCCTTATCTGCCTTTTTACCAGTTATTGTTCCTAATATGCTTTATATTTTCGAAAATATAGTTGCTCATATAGGCAATAAAAAAAGTAAAAAAGAAATAATGTCATATACGGTTCGAGAAATTCCTGAAGAAAAACGAAGGTATAAACATGTGAAATATTGTTTTTGGACACCAATTGGAGAAGGAGGATATTATAATCAATAATTTATGGTTGCCTATAACATTGGCAGCCGTTGTCCCCTTGGCACGACCTCAATGTCATTAAGTTAAGCGGTTTAGTTGTCATTCCTGACAAAACGGACTCTGTATGTTCTTAACTTAATTACATTGAGCTCGCGGTCAATGTAATTAAGTTAAGCTCAATCTTGTCCTCCCGACGAAGGAGGGAACTCACTAGGAACTAACTCAAAGAAAGACAAGATTGAAAATCTATTGCGATTCCTCGTTCCTCGGAAGGACAAAACGGGGTCTTTATTTTCTTAACTTAATGACATTGAGCTCGCGGTCAATGTCATTAAGTTAAGCTCAATCTTGTCCTCCCGACGAAGGAGGGAACTCACTAGGAACTAACTCAAAGAAAGACAAGATTGAAAATCTATTGCGATTCCTCGTTCCTCGGAAGGACAAAACGGGGTCTTTATTTTCTTAACTTAATGACATTGAGCTCGCGGTAGCAGTGAGATAAAAGTTGTAAAATAACCAAAAATAAAAAAGTATGAGTTTCTTAAAAAAATTATTCGGAGGAAAAAGTAAAGATGTTGAGCCAACAACAAGAGAATTTACTGAAGGAGAATACAATAAGGATTACGAATTAAAAGAACAAGGATTAGAAAATGTATTGGGCAAAATGCACGGAATTGTTGGCCATGCAATCATTCCTTTTTCAATTGGTGGAGCAGTTGATATGTATTATTTTACAAATCACATCAAAGGAACTGGTTTTGCCACAATGGAGTTGATAAACCCTGAAGGCAATGGGCCAAAACCCAACAAGATTGGAACCTACGAACTGGTTGCTTTTACAAAACTTCACTATAACGATAACGAAGAAAACCAAACCGAATTCAATACAATCGAAAGAAGATTTTGTGGAATATTTACAACTATTGCAAACTACTCTTTTCAAGCTGTTTTAAATCCGAAAGAAACAATAGAAGTCCCAAATGGAACAGACGAAAACAATTGTTTGATCTTAGACAATTATATTCCCGAAAATAAAACCTTTAAAATTGGAGAAAGAAGTCATCATCTATTGCTTTGCTTAGAGGTTTTTAGAAGTGAAATGGAATTTGCAAGAAAAAATGGCAGTGAAAAACTACTAGAATTACTGAAAGTAAAAGGTTATTATCCTTATAGCGATTTAGACAGAGAATCTGTTGTATAAATGTCATTAAAGTTAAGCGGTTTTTTTATGAATTTCGACAAAGGAGGACGAACTGGGAACTTAATGACATTGTCCAAGAGATTCTAGCTCATGCCTATAAAAAACATAAGCTCTTTCTACTCCATAAAAAATACTTGCCACCAACTTAATCCAAGCCTTTCAATAATAATCCCTATCTTAGAGCAACCCTAAAAAGCCCCTATGAAAAAGTTACTCACTCCCTTCCTGCTTTTGTTGTTAATCTCATGTAATCAAAAGAAAGCAAAAGTAGAGGAAACCACAATTGAAACTAGCACACCTACTGAAGTTACGGCAGATACAATATCCACCACTTCGGAAGTTCCTGCAACGGATGATCCTATTGCCAACATCCGCCAAAAGGTTGAAAGCATCAACAACAACAAAGACCTCCAGAAGAAGCAGTATCAATTTAAATGTGATGAGATGATGACCGTTGATTATTTTTATCGCAACAGCGAAATCGTAAAGATTGCTGTAGATTTCGGCACTGTTGGCGACGTGTATGCCAAAGAAGGTTACTATTATGATGAAGACAAGCTCATCTTTATCTACGAATTTGTAGAAGGCGGTCCGGCTTGTGAAGGATGCCTCAAGAAAAACGAATACCGTGCATACGTCCTGAACGACAAGACCATAAAATATTTGAAAGACCAAACGGAGGACGACTGTAAGAAATGCGAATTCAAAGCTTCTTCTCGGGAATATAAATTACTGGAAGCAAAAAATCAAACCGAAATAAAGGAACTTTTTTGTAAAAAGAGGTAATCTCACAAATAAATATCAAAAGAACAAGTATTATGAAAACGATTATGGCAACATTGATTCTTTATCTTTTCCCTTCAATTGATTTGAGTATAATGCCTTGCAGTATGATTGATAAAATCCCATTTACCATTATGAGGGATTTTTCTACAGAACTCAATTATGGAATTAAGGTTAAAAACGCTGTTTGCCTTACTAAACTTGATTACAAGAAACTGTTTGAGTATGAAATGATTGATAGTGACACTTGTTATCTCTTTGGGAAATTCAAAATAAATGAAAACAGGACTGGAGTTTATTCTTTGAGAAACACGTATGAATGTGACCATAGAATTGAACTTGTCGAGTTGTTAGTAATTGACAATTGCAAGTTGGTAGATTCAAAAAAAATACTATTTCAAGATAATCATATTGGGGTTTATGAAATTTCAAGTGAGGTAAATAAAGATTTCAGCGAGCTCACAATAAAAGAAACCAGTAGTAGTGAATATGCAACTGAAACTGGAGAAATGGATACTTTGTTCATCAATACCTATACAATAGATTTGAAGAGTAAGAGTCTGGATACCATTTATAAAAAGTCTAGAATTCAAGTATTGACGAGTCCACAAAAACAATAATTCTAAACCTGCTATCCGAATTGTTCATTATAAGCAATTGGCTCTACGAAGTCTCTCCTATCTCTGTAAAGTGCCTGACCTTTTAAACAAAGTACATTCAGACGTTTGAACAAAGTCACTACACTAAATACCCTCTAATTTTGTCCCAACACATTAAAATTTAAAAAAATGGGACAACACAATTATCAAGGAGCGTTACAGCAACCAATTGGTTCAGGATTTAACGCAAAATCTACCACAACAGAAGTTATAAAAGGCATTGACCTTACGGGTAAAATTGCCATCGTAACGGGCGGAAATACGGGTATTGGTTTAGAAACCGTCAAAACACTTTCTAAAGCCGGTGCCACGGTTATTGTACCGGCAAGGGACATTAAAAAGGCAAAAAGAAATCTGGACGGAATTACAAATGTGGAAATAGAAGAAATGGATTTAATGCACCCTAATTCTATTGATGCTTTTACAGAAAAGTTTTTGGCTTCTGGCAGGCCGTTGCATCTCCTCATTAACAATGCAGGGATCATGTGGGTGCCTTTGCGAAGGGACAATCGCGGGTATGAATCGCAATTAGCAACTAATTATCTGGCACTTTTTCAGCTCACGGCCCGATTATGGTCGGCCTTAAAAAAAGCGGATGGTGCAAGAGTGGTAAATGTATCTTCTGGCGGACATCAATTTTCTGATTTTGATTTTGAAGATCCTAATTTCCTCTATCGTGAATATGAAACATTGCAAGGATATGGACAATCAAAAACAGCCGTTAATCTTTTTTCGCTTGAATTGGACACAAAGGCAAAAATCCATAACGTACGAAGTTATTCCTTGTGCCCGGGTGCTGTTGGCGAAACAGAATTATCGAGGGAAGCACCAATCGATTTGCTTTATAAATTAGGCTACACTGATGCCGAAGGGACTATATTGCCTGAAGTTGCCGCTTCGTTGAAAACCATTCCGCAAGGCGCAGCCACAACAGTTTGGGCTGCAACAAGTCCGATGCTCAACAACATTGGTGGCGTATATTGCGAAAATACTGATGTAGCACTTTTAAGTACTGATTTATCCCTTATTGGTGGCATTAAGCCGTATTCTCTAGACGAAGCCAATGCAAAGCGTTTATGGAAATTAAGTGAAGAAATGACAAGAGCAGCATTCAATTTTTAGTGATATTTGTATCTTCTATCAAACAAGCAACATGGAGTATCAGGTAAATTATATAAACCCCGAAATTAAACTTTCCAACTACACGGGTAAGCTGTTTAAAACGGAAGCTGCATTTGATGATCATTTGCTTGTTTGGTTGATATCCGGCGAAACAAAAATTATCCAGGCAGATGAACGCTTTATATTTGGTGGAGGCAGTACTTTTTTAATTCCAAGAAATCAATTGGCTACTATCATCAATATTCCAAAAGACGGATTGCCACACAAAGCCGTCGCCATGCATTTATCGGTTAAAAGACTTCGGGAATTTTATGGCACTGAAAACAGAAAACAGAAAGTTGCACCAAACAGAATTTTCAGTTTTAAGAAGCATCCATTGCTCGAAAGTTGCTTGGCTTCGTTGATTCCTTATTTTGAAATGCAGGAAAACTTTCCAGAAAACATAGCGTCCTTAAAAATTACGGAAGCGATTTCTATACTAACAACTATTGACAAGGACATCGACTCAATTTTAGCAAACTTTGAA
Organism: Flavobacterium arsenatis; assembly: GCF_031456785.1. NCBI lineage: Bacteria > Pseudomonadati > Bacteroidota > Flavobacteriia > Flavobacteriales > Flavobacteriaceae > Flavobacterium > Flavobacterium arsenatis. The sequence goes on along the minus strand of NZ_JAVDVI010000003.1, from coordinate 49,020 downwards.
GAACCAGACAAGATTGACTTGGCTGCCTTTATGGATAAAAACTTTATGTTTAATATGCCGTTGGAAAAGTTTGGGTATTTGACAGGTCGTAGCCTCACAACTTTCAAACGTGATTTTCATAAGATTTTCAACGTTACACCTCAACGTTGGCTCACTAAAAAAAGGTTGGATTTGGCACATTACGAACTTGCCGAAAAGAATAAGAAACCGATTGAAGTGTATTATGAAATTGGGTTTGAGAACTTATCGCATTTCTCTTATGCGTTTAAAAAACAGTTTGGATATTCACCAACAGAGTTGATAGGACAAAAATAGAAACTTGTGGAGTACCAATTTTCTCTTGCATCTTCACTGCTTGTTATTGATTTGGTAAATTTTTCCTATTTAAGCATTCATTTTATATCTTTGTGCAACGAAATTTTGATAATTTATAAAAATACTTCAATATGTTAAAAGGATTCTTTCACGTACCAAAAGCAGTAAACGAGCCCGTAAAATCGTATGCTCCAAACAGCCCTGAGAAAGTGGCAGTATTGGCGGCCTATAAAGAAATGTGGAACTCAAAAATCGAAGTGCCACTTTATATCGGTAGCGAGCAAATCAAGACAGGCAACACTCGTAACATGACCGCTCCTCACGACCATAAACATGTGGTAGGAACGTATCATTTGGCTGAGAAATCACACATCGAAAAAGCCATTTCAAATGCTTTGGAATCAAAAGAACAATGGGCAAATCTTGCTTGGGAACAACGTGCTGCTATCTTCTTAAAAGCAGCTGAATTAATCGCTGGACCTTACAGGGCAAAGATCAATGCTGCAACGATGATTGCACAATCTAAAAATATCTTCCAGGCAGAAATTGATGCTTCATGCGAATTGATTGATTTCTTGAGATATAATGTAGAATTCATGACGCAAATCTACAACGACCAGCCAAAATCAGATTCGTCTGTTTGGAACCGTTTGGAATACCGTCCGTTGGAAGGGTTTGTTTATGCAATTACTCCTTTTAACTTTACTGCAATTGCCGCTAACTTGCCTGCAAGTGCTGCAATGATGGGGAATGTTGTAGTGTGGAAACCAAGCGACAGCCAAGTATTTTCTGCAAAAGTAATCATCGATGTGTTCAAAGAAGCAGGTCTTCCTGATGGTGTCATCAATGTAGTTTTTGGAGATGCACAGATGATCAGCGAAACGGTTTTTGCAAGCCGTGATTTCGCTGGAATCCACTTTACAGGTTCGACTCACGTTTTTAAAGACATCTGGAAAAACATCGGAAATAACATCCACCATTATAAAACCTACCCAAGAATCGTTGGGGAAACAGGTGGTAAGGATTTTATCGTGGCGCATCCAAGTGCGAATGTAAAACAAGTGGTTACGGGAATTGTTCGTGGAGCATTTGAGTTCCAAGGACAAAAATGTTCGGCTGCTTCAAGAGCTTATATTCCACAAAGTTTATGGCCTGCTGCAAAGGAACAATTGACAAAAGACGTTCAATCGTTGAAAATGGGTTCTCCGGAAGATTTCGGAAACTTCATTACGGCTGTAATCCACGAAGGTTCTTTTGACAAATTGGCGAGCTATATCGACCAAGCGAAGAAAGATGCTGATGCGGAAGTTATCCTTGGAGGAAATTACGACAAATCAGTAGGATATTTTATCGAACCAACGGTTATCGTAACTACGAATCCAAAATATACGACAATGGAAACCGAATTGTTCGGACCGGTAATTACCATCTATGTGTATGAAGATGCAAAATGGGCTGAAACGTTGCAATTGGTGGATGGAACTTCAGAATATGCCTTGACGGGAGCCATCTTCAGCCAAGACCGTTATGCAATTGCTGAAGCTACAGAGGCTTTGAAAAATTCGGCTGGAAACTTCTACATCAACGACAAGCCAACAGGTGCTGTTGTTGGGATGCAACCTTTTGGTGGAGCAAGAGCTTCGGGAACAAACGACAAAGCGGGTTCTGCATTAAATCTTTTAAGATGGGCTTCTCCGCGAACTATTAAAGAAACTTTCGTAACCCCAGAGGATTACAGATATCCATTTTTGGGAGAATAATTTTAGTGATCAGTCGCAGTGGTCAGTTTTCAGTCACTGTTTGAGATAATAAAAGCCGATTCAGTTTTTGAATCGGCTTTTTCTTTGACACGAGTGACACGAATTTTCACTAATTATTCAAGAAAAAAATTTGTGGGAATTTGTGAAATTCGTGTTTAACTTTTTATGCTTTAAACTTCAAGGGCAAATGCACCACCTTTTTTGTTTCGAAGAATTCATCTTCAAAGAAATCGGCAATATTGTATTCTGTTGCTTTTGGGAAGTCTTTTAGTTCTTCGGTCAAGTCGCCTCCTTTTAGGTATAAGATTCCGTTTTTGAGTTCGTGTTTCTGTTGCTTCTTGATTTTATCCTTGATCCAGGAAACGAAATCAGGCATATTTGTAACAGCCCTACTTACGATGAAATCGAAATCGCCTTTTACATTTTCAGCACGGATTTGTTCAGCCTTTACGTTTTTCAATTCTAGACCTTCGGCTACAGCCTTTACCACATTTATCTTTTTCAGGATAACATCAATCAGGTAAAAACGGGTTTCAGGAAAAAGAATCGCCAAAGGAATTCCTGGAAAACCGCCACCGGTTCCAACATCCAAAACATAGGTTCCAGGTTCAAACGGTTGGATTTTGGCAATTGCTAGCGAATGCAACACGTGTTTTGTATATAATTCGTCAATGTCCTTTCGGGAAATCACATTAATTTTTGCATTCCAATCATGGTATAATCCCTCCAGTTTTTGAAACTGTTCCTTCTGAATATCAGACAGGTTAGGGAATTGCTTTAGAATTTCTTCCATTTTAAAAAATTTTGCTTCATTGAATTCGGCTATCAGCCTTGGGTCACAAAAGTAATGCTTTTCGTGATGAAATTTTTAACCTTTTCCTGCGTTTTGATTATACAATAATATTTATCTTTGAAAACTCTACTTTAGATTAATTTTAAATTATATATGAATACCACAATTCCAACCTTTTCCAAACAAGATAGCCTGAAGTTTTTCAGGACTTTGAACACGCGTGTGAACAACTACTTCAAGGAAAACAACATCAAGAAAACCGGTAACTGGAAATTGCATTTAAAAGCGATTATCATGTTCGTAATTTTCTTAACCCCTTATTTTTTGATTCTAACTTTACCAATGCCTTTCTGGGTGATGCTTTTGCTTTCGATTGTAATCGGAATCGGAATGGCGGGAGTTGGAATGAACGTGATGCACGACGGAAACCACGGTTCGTTCTCCAACAGGTCTTGGTTGAACAAATTTATGGGCGGAAGTATCTATATTCTAGCTGGAAACGTTCATAACTGGCAGGTTCAGCACAATGTTTTGCATCATACTTATACCAACATTCACGGTCACGACGAAGATTTGGATGCGGGAAGAATAATCCGTTTTACGCAAGAAGCAGAATGGAGAAGATTCCATAAGTTCCAACATTATTACTCTGTTTTTCTTTACGGATTGTTGACATTCAACTGGGCACTTACTACTGATTTCAAACAGATGAAAGCCTATTTGAAACGTAAATTATCTTATGGAGAGCCACAAAGTCCTGCTAAATTATGGACAGTTTTAGTGATTACAAAAATCATCTATGTTTCGTTGTGGTTGGTTTTGCCAATGATTCTAGGGATTACTTGGTGGAAAGTATTAATCGGTTTTTTCGTAATGCACTATACCGCTGGTTTGATTTTGAGCATCGTTTTCCAATTGGCACACGTTGTGGATGAAACCACAAATCCAGTTCCGAACGAAGAAGGCGAAATTGAAAACACTTGGGCCATCCACCAATTATATACCACTGCGAATTTTGCTCCAAAAAACAGAATCGTAAACTGGTTTACTGGCGGCTTAAACCATCAAATTGAACACCACATTTTCCCACACATCAGCCATGTTCATTATGGCAAGATTGCGGAAATCGTGAAAGAAACTGCCAAAGAATGCAACCTTCCTTATCATGAATTCAAAACTATGAGAGGTGCTGTTATGGCTCATTTCAAACACTTGAGAGATTTAGGACAAAAACCTGCAATGGCATAAATCAAAAGAACAATAAACTGATAGATGAAAATTACTGAAAGACAGTATTTCGATGAATATCAAAAATCAATCGGCAAGGATTTAAAAAATCTGATTGCCGATTTTGATTTTAGTTCAACTACCGATTTAGGTTATCAAACACAGGCTTCAGCAGTTTATTCTTCTAATATTGAAGGAAATACCATCAACTTGAATTCTTTTATGAATTATCAGCTTTCCAAGGATAAATTCAAACCACAAAAAGAAATCAAAGAAATTGAGGATTTGATTGAGGCTTACTCTTTTGCTCAAATTGAAGTTTTAAATGAAAAAAACTTTTTAAAAGCACATAAAATTATTGCTAGAGAGTTACTAATTAAAAGCCTGCAAGGAAAATACAGGAACAACAAAGTGGGTGTTTTTGGACCATCAGGTTTAGTTTATCTTGCCATTGAAGCAGAACTTGTGGCAGAAGAAATGAACGCTTTTTTTAAAGAAATTACATTACTTTTAAACTCAGAGCTTTCAATCGAAGAAACTTTCTATTTTGCCTCGATGATTCATTTGCGATTTGTGCACATCCATCCTTTTAGAGACGGAAACGGAAGAGCGGCGAGATTATTGGAAAAATGGTTTTTGGCTCAAAAGCTAAACACTAATTTATGGAAAGTTCCTTCAGAAAAACATTATAAAGAACATCAACAAGAATATTACAACAACATAAATTTGGGAATCAACTTCTATGTTTTAAATTATAATAGATGTATTCCATTTCTGGAAATGTTACCAAAAAGTCTACTAAAAACAAATAACTAACAACTTTCAACCCATATTCAATGAACCATTTATCGGATAGAATTAACAGCTTATCAACATCACAAACCTTGGCAATGGCGGCATTGGCAAGAGAATTAAAAGCACAAGGAAAAGACATCATCAGTTTGAGTTTGGGCGAACCTGACTTTAACACGCCTGACTTCATCAAGGAAGCGGCAAAGAAAGCCATCGACGAAAATTACAGCACGTATTCGCCAGTTGACGGATATGCTGAATTAAAAGATGCCATCTGCAGAAAATTCAAAAGAGATAATAATTTAGATTACAAACCAGCAAACATCGTAGTTTCTACTGGTGCAAAACAATCTCTATACAACATTGCACAAGTAATGCTGAACGACGGAGACGAAGTAATCCTTCCGGCTCCTTACTGGGTGAGCTACTTTGAAATCGTAAAAATGTCAGGTGGAGTTCCTGTGGAAGTTCCGACTTCTGTGGAAAGCGATTTTAAAATTACTCCGGAACAATTGGAAAAAGCAATTACTCCAAAGACAAAAATGATCTGGTACAGTTCGCCTTGCAACCCAAGTGGTTCTGTTTACAGCCGTGAGGAATTGACCGCTTTGGCGAAAGTATTGGAGAAATACCCAAATATATTCGTAGTTGCAGATGAAATCTACGAACACATTAACTTTTCTGGAACATTTTGTAGCATCGCTTCGATTCCGGGAATGTTCGACAGAACGATTACCGTTAATGGAGTTGCAAAAGCATTCGCCATGACAGGATGGAGAATCGGATATATCGGAGCTCCGGAATTCATCGCGAAAGCGTGTACGAAAATGCAAGGACAAGTAACCAGTGGTGCGAATTCTATCGCTCAAAGAGCTACGATTACTGCTGTTGATGCAGATCCAAGCGTTCTGAACGAGATGGTTGCCGCGTTCAAAAGCCGTAGAAATTTAGTTGTGGGCTTGATCAACGCTATTCCAGGATTGAAATTGAATGTTCCAGAAGGTGCATTTTATGTTTTTCCTGATGTTTCTTCTTATTTTGGAAAGACTTTGAGAGGAACTGAAATCAAAAATGCAGATGATTTTTCGATGTATCTTTTGGCAGAGGCCAATGTGGCGACTGTAACGGGAGATGCTTTTGGAAACCCAAACTGCATCCGTTTTTCTTATGCTACAAGCGAAGAATTGCTTACTGAAGCTTTGAGAAGGATTAAAGAAGCTTTGGCTTAAATATATAAAATGCCTCAAGGAAGCTTGGGGCATTCTAATTCACATTAAATTTAATGAATTTATCAAAAAGGGATAATAGAGGATTATATGCAGTTTTATTAGGCTTGCCTTTTAGCTTATTACTTTCTTATTTTATTTTCAAACCTACTTCACTTATTGATTTATTCTATGAAATTGCTGACTTTGGAATTAATACCCCTTTATTTTGGGGAATCATTTATCCACTAATCTATCTCGTAATTTTATTTTCAACTGGCAGAACTATAAACTGGTCGGAAAACAGTTCATTCTTTCAAAAAGTATCAAAATTTTCATTCTCGGCAACTTTAAAAGTAATTGCTATTCTGTTTTTACTTTTTTTAGGAAATAAGATTATCAATGGTATTTCAACAACGGTAATTCCTTTAATATCTGTATTTCTTTTCTCTCTAATTATGCTATTGTTTATTATTTTCGCATCAGCAATCATAAATTTCATAATAGGTTTTTTAACTGTAAAGCTTCTTCAGAAAAAGTAAAAAACTAATACCCCGAAAAAGTATAACCAATACCAACATTCAAAAACGGATATTCTTTCTCATTTTTATACACCATCGGTCTTGTGATTCTTTCCCATTTTGTAATGTCGCTGAACACATTTCTAAAATACGTCAGCTGTCCTTTTGGAGCTTCGACCAAGGCATAATTCGGGAGGATGATTTTGATGATTTTCTTTTTCCTATCGGGTAGTTCGCGGATGGCATACGGCATTTCGGGCACATAGATTCCTTGCTTGTTGGTTTTCCCAATTATGGTCATCGTGAGGAATAATCCTTCCTCTGGAATTTCAATTTCTTCTTCAAAATTTATTGTGATATTATCAGTAACTTTTCCGGAATGAATAACCACTTTTTTCTCATATTCATTTAATTTTTTATCGGGCAATTGATTGGTATTGGTCATAAAAGCAATGTTCACCATCGTTCCGTAAGGATGTGTTGCAAATGATGTTTCGGTCATTCCTTGGTGAATATCTTTTACAATCAACGGTATTGTGACCGATTTCAGAATACTTTCCTTCTTTGTACTTGGAATATAAAAAGCATATTGTTGCCCAATCGAGGACCAGTACATCTTGCTGATGTTATCGTGCAGATGGGGTTTAACGGTAAAATCTTTTCGCTTTCCTTTGCCTTTTTTGGAATTTACCACCTTCACTTCGCTTAAAGCATTGGCTTGGGGTTGCAATAGAATGATTGAACTTGTCAATTTATCTATAAAAATCTCCTTTGAAGCATATCCCATATAAGTAATCTTGATGGTTTTTGGAGTATCCCTTTCCAAATTCACTTGTCCGTTTTCATCGGTAAACAATCCGAAACCATTCAATAAATTGATGCTTGCGTAAGGTAAGGTTTCATTTGTTATAGAATCCTTGACTGTGAGAAGCCGTTGCTGGGCAAACATTCCATGAAAAGAAAAAAAGAAGAAAATCAAGAGGAGATTAATGCGTAAAGTATGCTTCATTCGGATTAATGTAAGGATTAGGAAATTTACTTACTCCATAACTTGAAAAACCAATGTATTAGTATATTTCTTGTCCAAAACTTTTAATCTTTATACCTTTAAAGCTTCAAACAACACACTAATGCAAAAGAAAATACTATTACTCGGTTCAGGAGAATTAGGGAAGGAATTCGTGATTGCGGCACAACGAATTGGGCAAACCGTTATTGCCGTTGACAGTTATGAAAATGCACCGGCCATGCAAGTAGCACACGGTTTTGAAATTATCAATATGCTGGATGGCGATGCCTTGGATGCTATCGTTGCAAAACATAAACCCGACTTTATTGTTCCCGAAATCGAGGCGATCCGTACGGAACGTTTTTATGATTATGAAAAAGAAGGCATCACGGTAGTTCCATCTGCGAAAGCGGCAAACTTCACGATGAACCGTAAAGCCATTCGTGATTTGGCCTCGAAGGAATTGGGATTGAAAACCGCCAATTACCGTTACGCAACTTCATCCGAAGAATTGCAAAAAGCCGTGCAAGAAGTTGGAATTCCATGCGTCGTAAAACCGCTGATGTCGTCTTCTGGAAAAGGACAATCTACCATCAAATCTGAAGAAGATATTGAGAAAGCTTGGAATTATGCCGTTGAAGGTTCGCGAGGCGATGTCGTAGAAGTAATTGTGGAAGCTTTTGTAAAATTCAATTCAGAAATCACGCTTTTGACGGTTACCCAAAACAATAATCCAACACTTTTTTGTGCTCCAATCGGACATCGACAGGAACGTGGCGATTATCAGGAAAGCTGGCAACCGGCTCGAATTTCCGACAAGGATTTATTCGAGGCTCAAGATATGGCCGAAAAAGTAACTGAAGCCCTTGGTGGTGCAGGACTTTTTGGTGTTGAATTTTTCCTGGCGGATGATGGCGTTTATTTCTCAGAATTGTCTCCAAGACCACATGATACAGGAATGGTGACTTTGGCGGGAACACAAAATTTCAATGAATTTGAATTGCATCTTCGTGCGATTTTAAGCCTTCCTATTTTCGAAATCAAATTAGAGAAAAATGGAGCAAGCGCTGTGATTTTAGCTTCCGAAAATTCATCGAATCCCAATTATGAAGGATTGGAAAAAATTGCCGGACTGGCCAAGACCGATTTCCGTATATTTGGAAAACCAACATCAAGACCTTATCGCAGAATGGGTGTTGCCTTAACGAATGACACGCTGGAAACTCCGATTGAAGAAATTATAGAACGAGCGAAAGACGCTTCAAAATTAGTAACCATAACCTATAAATAATATGAAAAACATAATGACCATTGCATTGTTCCTTCTTGCTTTCGGAGCCAATGCACAAGACAAAAAAATTACAAAACCTCAAGTTGTGGAAGCTTCATGTGGACAATGCAACTTTGGGATGAAAGACAAAAAAGGATGTGATTTGGCGGTAAAGATTGACGGAAAACCTTATTTTGTTGATGGAACGAAACTGGACGACCACGGTGATGCTCATGGCGAAGATGGTTTTTGTTCGAAAGTCCGTCAAGCGGAAGTTACTGGAGAGGTAAAAGACAACCGTTTTGTAGCGAGTTCGTTTACATTATTGCCAGAGAAAAAAGCTAAAAAGACGAAGAAAAAATAGCCCCCTATTTATCTTAAAATCAAAGCATCTAGTTTATAGATGCTTTTTTTGTTTAACCCAAAAAAAAAATCGGCTTTGCGTTTCCTATATCGATAAAAATAATTAGAATTAATTCCGATATTACACCAAAAGCTTTTATATCATTAAGAATCTATTAAAAACACAAAGTGTGTTTGAGGCTTTTACACATTTTTAAGAAATCAATACCTATTTTTGTATTCTATTCCAAAACAATTCATTGCTTATGAAGTTACTTGTCGTTGAAGATGAACCTAATTTATTGTCGGTTATCCGAAAGGGTCTTTCTGAAAACAACAACGAAGTGAGTGTTGCAATGGATGGAAGGACTGCCCTGGAAATGATTCAGGAACACAATTTTGATGTGGTGATTCTGGACATCATGATTCCGGAAATCAACGGAATTGAAATTTGCCGAAGATTGAGGGCTTCCAAAAACTTTGTTCCAATTTTGCTTCTAACTGCCTTGGGAACCACCGAGAATGTCGTGACGGGCTTGAATGCTGGTGCAGATGACTATATGGCAAAGCCTTTTAAATTTACCGAACTCGAAGCTAGAATCAGTGCATTGGCCCGACGTGCGAATTTAGACAACAAGCCGAATGACATCATAGAAATTGAGGATTTGGAAATTGACGGACGTTCTAAATCGGTGAAGCGAAATGGCGACAACATTGTCCTCACAGCCAAGGAATTCAAGCTTTTGTATTATCTCGCCAAGAATTCTGGGATGATTCTCTCACGAGAAAAAATCCTCGACAATGTGTGGGACATTAATTTCGATATGAATACGAATGTGGTTGATGTATATATCAATTATCTTCGAAAAAAAATAGACAAACCCTATCAAACCAACCTTATCCAGACGATCAAAGGTTTGGGCTACGTGATAAAACCATAATATGCAGATTCGAAAAAAAATTACGGTCACCTATATCGCACTTTCGTGTTTCAGCACCTTGCTGTTGAGCATTGTGGTTTTCTTTTTATTCAAACAAAACAACCAATATTATTTCCTGAAAAGACTGCACGACAGGGCAAAAATAGCCGCTTCGATTCATTATCAGGACGATGTTGTGAAGGCAAAATATTTCCAGGATTTCAAAAAGGAAGGACTTGAGGAACTTATCGAGGAAAAAAATTATGTCCTAAAAATAAACGGAGAAAACAGTTTCGAATACAATACTGAATTGCATCTTGAGCCAGGATTCTACAAGGAAGTCATGAAAAATGGTTCGGGCTGGACCGAAGAGGACCACGTTTATCATTATGGGCAGGTTTTCAATGAATCCGGTCAAAAATATATGGTTATAGTGAGTGCGAAAGACCGTCGGGGAAACACCAGTGCAATTTATATCATTCAGATTTTACTTTTCGGAGGAATTGCTTTTGTTGTGATGGCTTACTTTTTCGGCCGCTTTTTGGCCAAAAGATTCATCAATCCGGTTTCGAGAATTACGAAAGAAGTGAAAAGAATCAGTGCATCAAATTTACATAACCGACTTCCAGAAGTTGATAATTCTGATGAAATTTCGGACCTGACCAAGACCTTCAACGACATGTTGGACCGATTAGAAACATCCTTTGAAATCCAGGCCAATTTCATCAATAATGCTTCACACGAGCTAAAAACTCCGATCACAACAATAATTGCCGAAAGCGAAATCATGCTCTTGAAAGAACGCGAAACGGCTGATTATATACAATCTTTGGAAAACATCCACAAGCAGGCTTCAAAACTTGGAAATCTCACCGAAGGCTTGTTGAAGCTGACCCAAACGGGTTATGACGGCAACAAACAAGTACTGGATATTGCCCGAATTGATGAACTTTTAATTGATGTGAAAGCCGATGTGGACAAGATTTATCCCAACAACCGCGTGAACATCAAACTCGGAAATATTCCGAATGATGAGTATCTGCTGAATATTCCCTGCAACAAACCTTTATTAGAATTGGCGTTGAACAACATCATTTCAAACGGAGTGAAATATTCTGATAATGATGAAGTCTTTGTTTCGCTTTTGGCAGAAAAGGATAAAATCAAAGTCACGATTACAGATATTGGAATTGGAATTCCGCCAGAAGACATTCCGCATTTGTATGAACCTTTCTTTAGGGGGAAAATTGCCTCCAAATATACCGGCTATGGTTTGGGACTTCCTTTGGCCATGAAAATCATCAGGATGCACAACGGCGAAATCCAAGTACAATCCGAGACTGGAAAGGGAACTGTCGTGACGATTACCTTCCACAAATCCAACATTAAAAATTCTAATCTTAAATCTTAGGAAATTCTAATTTTAGATTAAGATTGCTCTAACGTTGCAATGGTTTCTTTGTAAGTATAAAAAATAAAAATTATACTTATGAAAAATTTACTGATACCAACGACCCTAGAAGCAGATACTATCAATGCCGTAAAAACCGCTATCCGACAATCTAAGGATGAAAAATGCACAATCTTACTAATGATTGTAGCGGATGTTCCTGACACCGAATCGGCTTCCTTTTTTCTGAGAACTATTAAAAGCGAGATGAGGGCTTCTCAAAAAAACGTTCTGAACCAGATCAGAACAATTATAAAAGAGAACGAAAATTGCACCCTAAAGATTCATAATCAATATGGCATTTCTTCCCCATTGATTAAAAACCTGATTGAATTCCATAACATTTGCCTTACTATTGTGACTCCTTCTTATAAGGCTTCTGTCAAAAAAATACAACAACAATGTCTTCAACTTTTATGCAACTGCAAATCGCCAATTCTTCATTTGACGGAAAATTGCGAAGAATATGATTTATCAAAAGCCCTGTACATCGAGACCATAAAATCCAGATTTCATGCGGAAGATGTACAGCAATTGATCCAGAATGATTTTGATTGCAAAATTGTAAGCCAAGCTAAATTATTAGAAAGCCAAGTACCAGAAGACATGACAGCGATGCTGTCTGAAGCGATTTCTAAAAATCAAATTAGCTTGTTGATTGAAACCAGAAAACCAGAAAAAATTTCTTTTAAGAAAAAGCACAAAAAAGCCATCAATGAACTTTTAGGTCTTCCTGTTCTTTCGGTCTATGAAGAGCTTGTTTAAGAATTATTGCAACATTAATTATTCACCTTTAAAGTAAAAATATATGCTATTAAATAAAAAAATCCCAATGAAATATGTCTTGGGAAAAATACAATTTGAGCTAGTTTTGGTTCTCATTTATGTAATTGCATTTGAAATAGCACATTCCTATTTTGAGGCAAGTGCACTGAACATTCCGATTGCGATTCCAACCATTATTGGTACGATCATCTCCTTGCTTTTGGCTTTCAAGTCGAACCAAGCCTATGACAGATGGTGGGAAGCCCGAATCATTTGGGGTGCAATTGTAAACGATTCCAGAACCTTGGTCAGACAAGTAATGACGTTTTATAAGGATCCTGATTTTTCTGTAGAGGCAAACGATTTCAAGAAAAAATTTGCCAACAGGCAAGCGGCATGGTGCTATAGTTTGGGTCAGGCACTTCGTGACAAGGATCCCATCAAGCCTATAAAACATTTGCTTTCGCCAGAGGAATTGCGTTTCGTTAAAAAACACAAGCACGTTCCCAATGCATTACTGATCCTACATTCAAAAGACTTGAAAATAGCGAGTCAGAACGGATATTTGAACGTTTATCAGCAGGTAGAAATCGACAACACGCTGACAAGATTGTGTGATTCTATGGGTAAATGTGAGCGAATCAAGAACACGATTTTCCCAACAACCTATAGTATGTACATCCGTTTCACGCTATGTCTGTTTTTGATTTTATTGCCTTTCGGATTAAACGATTTAATCGGTTGGTTGCAAATTCCTTTGGTAACAACCATTGGCGCGGCATTCTTCTTGATTGAAAAAATGGCCATCCATCTTCAGGATCCGTTTGAAAGCAGACCAACGGATACTCCTGTAACGGCAATTTCAAACAATATTGAGCGAAACCTGATGCAGATGGTCAACGAATACCGTGATGAATTTGAAGAGGATCAGATTCAAGCACTTGCAAGCGAAGCCCATATTGAACCGGTAAAAAATACTTATTTCGTTCTATAATATTTTTTTAAATTAACTACTAAAAGCGTCTAAAACTAGACGCTTTTTTTTTGTTTAGATACTCATCAAAAATCCAATCAAGTTTTCCTTTTTGTTGAGTTCCAGTTTTTTGCGAAGTCGGTATCGGGCCAATTCTACTCCTCCACTGGATATGTTCATGATTTCGGCAATTTCCTTGGTGGACATGTTCATCAACAGATAGGTTGAAAGATCCAATTCGCGGGGTGAAATAGTTGGGTATTTTTCCTTCAATCTTTTTAGGAAATCAAAATGTACGTTCTTGATGTGTTTTTCCAAATCCTTCCAACTTTTGTCGGCATTGACTTCCTTAACGATGCTTTTGTTGAGTTTTCCGAATTGAAATTTTACTGAATCGTCCATATTCTCCACATCTATATCTTTCAATTTATGGATGATGCCGTTTAGAATCTTGTTTTTCTTGACTACCTGAAGCGAATTGTTAACCAGTTCCTTGTCCTTTGCCAAGATTTTTATCTTGAGTTTGTCGTTCTTGAGGCGTTCGATTTCCTTTTCCAATTCAAATTGTTCCTGACGGATTTTGGCTTCCTTCTCCAAATAAAGCCTTCGCTGTTCGATGGTTTCATAGTATTTATTCTTGCGAATCTTCATCTTGATTCTCTGACGAATAAGATAAACAATACCTACAATTGCCATTAAGTAGAAAATATAAGCCAGAAAATGCCGGTAAAAAGGAGGACGGACCGTGAAAGCAACTTCAGCTGGTTCCGAAATAACCCCATAACTGTTTCTAACCCTGACCTTCATGCAATAATCGTCTTCCCGAAGATTGGTATATTCTTTCATGGAAACGGTTGTCCAATTGCTCCAATTTTCATCAAAACCTTCAAGCTTGTACGAGAATTCTACATTGGCAAGATTTTCATATGTAGGCGATGAGAAAGTAAACTTCACATTATTCGATTGATACGGAATCTCATAGACTTTGTTTTTTGGAATATTTCCCACAATCAACGTGTCACTAGGAAAGGAAAAACTCCTGATGAATGCTTTTGGTTTTGAAGAGAAATTGTTAAGCAGTTCTGGATCGTAATGGGCTAATCCGTCGGTCATGCCGATAAAAATATTTCTTGAATCGATGGTGTTGATGGACAAATAATCAAACAGGATATTTCCCGTTAGATTCGAGAAAGGAGCCAATATATTTTCATAACCCGTTTCATTGTCTTTCTTTAAAACTCCAATCGATTCATTATAAATGTACCAAATGTTCCCAATCTTATCCTGAAAAGACGACCTAATCATAGGTAAATCTTTAAACAAAACACTCATTTGCTTGTCTTCAAAAAACAAATCCCTTTCGGCCGAATACCTGTAAAAATGATTGTTGTTTTGAAAATAAATCCTGTTGTTGATTTTCTGGATACTTGCGATTCCTCTTTCGGTTGGCGATAAATTTTGATAGGTCTTGATGGATTTAAACTTCATAAAGTCGTTGCTGAGCTTCATCTGATACAAAAACTCATCTTTTTTCAACCAAACATTTTGGTCTTCTATCTCATAAGTACTTGCCGATTTGGTCATCCCTTCAATATAATTTCTAAAACTCCATTCGTTTCCTATTTTTTGGAATATTGCAAATCCGCTATAGTTGGAACCAATCAATAAATTGGGCTGATTCGGAATTTTCTTTAAGCTCCAATAACCGTTTGAATCTAAAGTTTTAACCACCTTATTTCCAGAAACTTGAAGCATCCCGCGATTGTGTCCACAAAACAACTGTCCATCGATAACCTGAATATTCCACGCTTGTCCGGTAGTTCCTTGAACCAATTCGAAAGAATCTTCCTTAAAAGTCTTTCCCCAGGAATGATAAAACAAGCCCTGATTGGTGGCAACATATAGATTATTGTTGTGAACAACCGAAGCATAAACCGTACTGATTCCGTAGCTAAAGCCAAAGTAAGTGAAGGGCGAACTCTCGTTGATAAAGGTAATCCCGTTATCCAAACCGAGCCATAAATTGTTTTTGCTGTCAATAAAAGACGAAAGCACGGTATTGTTCTGCATTCCTTTTTTCCTGTTGATGTGCTGCAGGATATTTCCCTCCAAATCAGTTATGACAACACCATCCAAAACCGAATTCAAGGCAATGAACTTTTTCTGAATTTCAACACCTCCCAGACAACTGTTTTTCTTCATAAAAGCATTTGCTTCGGTTTCCCATTGGGTAAGGATGTTGTTTTCATAGACAAACAATCCCTTGTCTAAAGTTGTAACAAGCATTTTTGTTTTTGATAACGGAAAAATACCCCAAACTTCGGTGTTGTTCAAGACCATCGTTCCGGGCAAAACAACGAGCTTTCCATTCACATATTCCATTAATCCGAACGAACTGTCCTGAAAATAGAGCCTATCGTTTACCACAAAAGAAAACTGAAATTTTCCGGGAGCTTCAATTAATTTTAAGGTTTTCCCATTATATATGTAAGCCTTTTCAAAAGCCTGATAGATTATTTCATTTTTGAATTGATGTATTTTCCATATGAAATCAATCTGGTGCCTGTTATTTTCGTTAACCAATTTGGAAACCGAATGATAGAGTAATTTCCCTTTTTCGTTGGGCTCAAAATAGCCAAATTCATTATAACCTCCTGCATAAATTTTATTCGAACCTCCAACTTTCAGCGATCGGATAGAAGAATTATTAGGGATGTTATATTCACTCCAAGAAGAGCCATCAAATTTTAAGAGTCCTGAATTATTTGCAAAATACAAATTGCCGTTTGCATCCTGATCGATACCCCAGTTTTGAGTTCCACCCTTATAATCTGATTTCTTATAGTTATTAATTTCAGGTAATCCTATGTTTTTGACTTGTCCATTTACCAAATTACATAAAAAAAGAATGAAAAAAAATCTTAAAAAAAATGCAATACATTTCATAACTATATAAAATAAATTCAATGGTTTTTGTTTTCAAACCACCTTGTTTTACTGTTAATTAAACCTTAAAAGACCAATAAATGATGTGTTAATTGAATATTTCTATAAATGTAGTGTTTGTTTTTTTAAGTTAACGTTTTCGTAACATTTTAAAATTATTTTTAAAATACTGAATATCATTAATTTAAAATTATTTTGATGTGTTTTTGTTTAGTAAAAATTGCAAACTTGATGTGTTTTTGTAATGATATTAAATTACTGATAATAAAAAAATAGGCCTAATATTGCTGTGAATCAATAATTAACTAACCAAAATTTTCAGAAATATGAAATTTACAAAATTACTCTATTTTTGTTTTTCGTCTATTCTATTCTCCATTAACATTTATGCCCAAGACATAAATGTACGGGGTAAAATTGTAGATGAAGTCGGGCTACCGATGCCCGGAGTTACCGTTTCAGAGAAAGGAGCTACAAACGGCACCTCAACCGACTTTGACGGAAATTATCAAATCACTGTTGGAACCAACAGCATTTTAGTTTACAGCTTTATAGGTTATATAACAACCGAACAGGCTGTAAATGGAAGAACAACAATCGATTTTAAACTAACACCTGACACAGAAAGCCTTGAAGAAGTTATCGTTGTAGGTTATGGTACTCAGAAAAAGAGCGTTGTAACGGGTGCTATTTCTAGTGTTAAGGCAAAAGATCTAGAGAATCTACCAATTACCCGTGTTGAACAATCACTTCAAGGAAGAGCTTCTGGGGTTTTTATCGCTTCAAATGCTGGACAACCAGGAACAAATTCTACTATTAGAGTTCGTGGTATTACCTCAATGGGAAATAATGAACCATTATGGGTTGTGGATGGGGTAATCGTCGATGCTGGAGGAATTGGCTTTCTAAATCAGGCAGATATCGAATCGATTGAAGTTTTAAAAGATGCTGCATCACAAGCAATCTACGGATCACGCTCTGCAAGTGGTGTGATCTTAGTGACTACCAAAAAAGGACAGTCTGGAAAATTGATGGTTAGCTATAATGGTTTTACAGGATCCTCTTCTCCTGCCAGAAAGCTGGATCTCCTAAATGCTGAACAATATGCAACATTAAGAAATGAAATGGCAGTAAATGGTGGTGGCGAACCTGTTTTTGCGAATCCATCTTCTCTAGGTAGCGGAACCAATTGGCAAGATGTCATCTTTAATGATAATGCTTTTAGACAAGGTCACGAATTGAGTTTGAGTGGTGGTAATGACAAATCTAATTTCTATGTTTCTTTTGGTTTGCAAGACCAAGATGGTATCGTGATGAGTCAGATTTCAAAATACACTCGAAGAAACATTCGTTTAAATTCAACCCATAAAGTGACTAGCAAACTTACATTTGGACAAACTTTAGGTTATTCTAATGAAAAAACAATTGGATTAGGAAATACCAATAATGAATTTGGTGGACCATTGGCTTCTGCAATAAATTTGGATCCATTAACACCTGTAATTGTTACAGATCCTGATATGTTGAATCAAAGTCCATACAATATTGCAAATATTGTTCGTGATCAAAACGGTAATCCTTATGGAATATCGTCCATTGTTCAACAAGAAATGTCTAATCCTTTGGCGTATGCACAAACGCGACTTGGAAACTATGGATGGTCCGACAATTTTGTGGGAAATACTTATGTTGAATTAGAAATTATCGATGGTTTAAAGATTAGAAGTACACTTGGAGCAAAACTTTCCTACTGGGGAAATTATAGCTTCACACCTGAATATTACTTGAATGCTAATTCGACAAACACACGAAACAGCGTTTATCAAGAAACTCAAAAAGGTTTTGGATGGAATATTGAAAACACAGCCAATTATAAGAAAAATTTTGGCAAACATAATGTAGATGCTTTGATTGGTCAAGGTAGTTATGTTTCAAATATCAATAGAGGAAACGGAATTACAAAATTTAACATTGCTGCAAATAATTGGCAGGAAGCCTCAATTAATGCCGAAGCTACTGCTGCAAACACAACCGCTTGGGGTGCAGAGGGAACTCATCATATCCTGACTTCACTTTTTGCAAGGCTGAATTATGATTATGATGAAAAATACCTTTTCACGGGAATTATAAGACGAGATGGTTCTTCTCGATTTGGTAGCAATAATAAATATGGAGTTTTTCCTTCTTTCTCTCTTGGATGGGTAGCATCAAATGAAGACTTTTGGAAAGAGAACAAAGTGGTCAATACTTTAAAATTTAGAGGTGGTTATGGAATTACTGGAAGTGATGCTATTCCAGATTGGCGATTTGTTTCAACAATTGGTGGTGGAAGAAATTATACTTTAGGAACACAAGGAAACGTGGTAGCCGGCTTTAGTCCTGATGCTCCTTCCAATCCAGACTTACGATGGGAAGAAACCATTCAAACCAACATCGGTTTTGATGCAACACTTTTTAATAATTTCACTTTGTCTTTTGATATTTTCAACAAGCAAACAAATGGTATTTTAAAAGCCTTTCCTATTCCAGGCTATGTAGGGTCAAATGGAGACCCGTCTGCCAATGTTGGAGATATGTCAAATACTGGTTTTGATGTTTCATTTGGATACAGAAAAAAAATGGGCGATTTTGACCTCTCTGTGAACGGTAACGTTTCAATGATTAAGAACACTGTTAACTATTTAGCTCCTGGAGTTGAATTTGAAGATGGCCCAAACATTCAATCAAATGCATTTAATTCTATAGTAAGAACGCAGCCTGGACAACCCGTAAATTCATTTTTTGGATTAAGAACAGACGGTATCTTTCAAAATCAAGCCGAAATTGATGCTTATGTAGATGCCAATGGGAATAAAATTCAACCTAATGCCGTTCCTGGGGATTTTAGATACAAAGATCTTGACGGAGATGGAAATATCGATGGAGACGACAGGGATTTCATCGGGAATCCACTTCCTGATTTCACCTATGGTATTACCATCAACTTAAAATATAAAGATTTCGATTTAGTTGCTTTTGGCCAAGGGGTTGCTGGAAACCAAATATACCAAGGCTTGAGACGTTTAGATATTCCAACTGCAAACTGGCAAACCAATGCCTTGAACAGATGGACAGGAGAAGGAACTTCTAATTCTTATCCACGACTAACTTCTAACGACACAAACAAAAATTTCAGCAATGCTTCCGATTTTTATCTGCAAGATGGCGACTATTTTAGAATCAAAATTATTCAATTAGGTTATTCACTTCCAACAAAATTAATCGAAAAGATCGGTTTACAAAAAGTCAGACTTTATGTAACCGGGGAAAATCTTTTCACTTTCACTAAATATACTGGCTATGATCCCGAAATTGGAGGTGGTGTGATGGGTATTGATAGAGGCTATTATCCTCAAGCCAAGACTTATATGTTTGGAGTTAACTTACAATTTTAATAAATTAAGATTATGAAAAATTTAAATAAATATATACTGCTATTGATTTGCACATCACTTTTTATTTCCTGTGATGAAGAATTCTTAAACCCTGACAAAAATGCTTTAATTCTAGAAGACAACTTTTATGCAAATGAAGAAGATGCTTATGGAGCTTTAGTAGCCACATATGATATTTTCAGAAAACAATCTGGTGGGTTCGAAAACCTAATTGCTATGATGAATGCAGGTTCAGATGATCATTTTGCAGGAGGTGGTGGTGCTACTGATGGAGCTGGTATCCAATCATTTTCAAATTTCACTATAACTGGTGGAACTATGCCAAGAAGTTTTTGGAGCGATTATTTTAAAGGTGTTTTTAGAGCTAATAAATTACTTGAGAAACTACCTGGAATTCCAATGAATGAGAATGTTAAAACTCGTTTCACTGCAGAGGCTAAAGCATTAAGAGCCTATTATAATTTTGAATTAGTTAGAATGTTTGGCAATATCCCGCTTTTAACAAGAACCTTAAACACAACAGAAGTTTTTGATGTGCCACAAGCTTCAAAAGAAGAAGTATATGCTCAAATTGAACTTGATTTGGTAGAAGCCATTACTGATTTACCAATGATGCTTCCTGATCCTGGAACTGAAGCCGGACGCTTTTCAAGAGGTTCTGCTCAAGCACTTTTAGGCAAAGTGTATTTGTATCAAGGAAAAAATGCTTTAGCAGCCGAACAATTAGCACAAGTTAATGGAACTCCTGGCGAAACGAGTCAATATGGATACAAACTACTTGACAATTTTGCAGATTTATGGATAGTGGACAATAAATTTCACAGCGAAGCTATTCTTTCTGCTTCACATACTAACCTAAGTAATTCTGATTGGGGAAGCTATGCAAGTGATCGAGATGAAGGAAACACATTGAATGTTATGGTAGGTCCTCGCGGTTATATTAAAATAGCAGATGATGCCCCAGATTTCGCAAGTGGATGGAGTTTCAATGTAGTTACACAAGATCTATTTGATGCAATGTCTGGTGATCCTCGTTTTAATGCAACAATTGCCAATCTAAAACTTCTAAAACAAGAAGGGAAAATTGACTATGCAACTGATGCTACTTATATGGACACAGGATATTATTTGAGAAAATTTATGCCCCTAAAATCAGATGTTACAACAGGGGGTGGTGTTGCAGAAACAAACTACAGACAAAATACATATGTCATCCGTTTAGCTGATACTTATTTGATGGAAGCGGAAGCTTTAGGTGCTACTGGAGCAAGAGCTCAAGCCTTGTTGGACGCTGTTAGGGCAAGGGTTGGTTTAGGTTCAATTCCAGTTTCAATGGATGCAATTATAAATGAACGAAGACTTGAACTGGCTGGAGAAGGACATCGGTTTTATGATCTTGTAAGAACTGGTAGAGCCGCAACTGTATTGGGACCAAAAGGTTTCATATCAGGTAAAAACGAGATCTTGCCAATTCCAATGCAAGAACTGAACAACACTTTAATTCAACAAAATCTTAATTATCCTAACTAAAAATGACAATTATGAAAAAATATATAGGCTACTTGTTTATGGTACTACTTTCTACAAGTATTTTAACCAGTTGTCAACCAGAAGAATTTGGCACTGGAAATGGTTTGGCAGATATGGATCTTGATGCTAGTTTTACGATAACTCAAACCGATGAAAACGGAAATCGTTACAGGATAGAAAGCAATGGTGCTGAAAATATCTGGTATCATAAATGGGATTTAGGAGACGGAACTTCCTTTAGGGGCGATTTAGTGGAGAATATTTTCTTTCCAGATGCGGGAACTTACACGATAACCCACACGGCCTACGGAAGAGGCGGAAGTGCCATTTCATCTGCCCAAGAAGTAGTAGTTGCCACTTCCGATCCAGTAGCAGGAAACCTAGTAAAAGGTGGCAAATTTGAAAATGCCGAAGATCATGCAGAATGGACCGTTTTAAACATTGGTGATCCAGGAACAGCTTGGACATTCAATCCTGGAACGGCAACAATTTCTGGTGGAGGATGGAACCAGCAAGCAATTTACCAAGCCATAGAAGTAGAAGCCAACAAGGAATATTCTATTGATATGATTGTTTCAGGAGCTGGTGCTGTAAATACTTGGTTTGAAGTGTATGCTTCACCAACTGCTCCAACTCCTGGAAACGATTATTCGGCCGATGGAAGAAGAATGGGATTAAGCACTTGGGATGGTTGTGCAAACGGTCCTTTCAACGGAAAACTTTCCAATGTTGGGTGTGTTGGATCCGGAAACATAGTGAGCTTCCCACAGTCAGGAACAATATATTTACTTATAAAATGTGGTGGAGAAAATATAGGAACAGGCGGCATCACCATCGACAATGTCGAATTCCGTGGAGTTCCACAAGATTAAGGTTTAGTTTGAGTTTGAGTTAGTTGAAATAGCCTGTAATCATTGGGTTACGGGCTATTTTTTAAACTAATAAAAATCCATGAATTGATATTTATCCGATATCTAAATAAAAATTACAATGAAAAGAAACCATTTAGTTCTATTAGCACTTTTACTTTCAGCCTCTGGCTTTTGCCAAAACAAAAAAGAATCTTCAGGGAAAGCATTTTCTACTGATGGAAAAAAAATCACGGTTTATACAACAGCCGACAGCATCAACCTTCGACTGACACAAACCGACAACTTGGCCTTCAAGCCAGCAAAACAGCCCTTGGAAACCGAAATTTCTGTATTTGTAAATCCCAATAAAACCTTCCAAAGCTTTATGGGAATTGGTGGTGCCATAACCGATGCAAGTGCCGAAATATTTGCAAAACTTTCAAAAGAAAAACAACAGGAATTCCTAAATGCCTATTACGACAAGGAAAAAGGCATTGGATATTCCTTATTAAGAACCACAATACACAGCTCTGATTTTGCCTCCGGAAGCTATACTTACATCAAGGAAGGCGACAAGGATTTGAAATCGTTTAGCATCGATCATGACAAGAAATACCGAATCCCAATGATCAAATCGGCCATTAAAGCGGCTGGTGGAAAACTTCCTCTTTATGCAAGTCCGTGGAGTCCGCCCGCTTTTATGAAAGACAACAAAGACATGCTTAAAGGCGGAAAACTGTTGCCCGAATACTATCAGTCTTGGGCAAATTATTATACAAAATTCATCAATGCTTATGAAAAAGAAGGAATGCCAATTTGGGGAATCACGATTCAAAATGAACCGATGGCGGTCCAAAAATGGGAATCTTGCATTTTCACTGCCGAAGAGGAAAGGGATTTCTTGAAGAATTTTCTTGGACCAACAATGGCAAAAAATGGTTATGCCGATAAGAAAATTGTAGTTTGGGACCACAACCGCGACTTGATGTTTCAACGTGCCAATATGATTTATTCCGATCCCGAAGCTTCAAAATATGCATGGGGAATGGGTTTTCACTGGTATGAAACTTGGGCTGGTGGCGAACCAATGTATGAAAACGTAGCTAAAGTATACGAAGCTTATCCAGATAAAAAACTAATGTTTACCGAAGGTTGTGTAGAAAGTTTCGATGCTAAAAAATACCAATTCTGGGCAAACGGAGAACGATATGGAGCTTCGATGATTCACGATTTCAATAACGGTACTGTTGCCTGGACCGATTGGAATATTCTTCTCGACCAAAACGGAGGTCCAAACCACGTTGGTAATTTTTGCTTCGCTCCTATCCATGGCAATACCTCAACCGGAGAATTGATTTACACTCCATCCTATTATTACATCGGACATTTTTCAAAATTCATCCGTCCGGAGGCAAAAAGAGTGAGTACGGTAGTTAGCAGAAGCCAATTGTTAAGCACTTCTTTTCTGAATACCGATGGCCAAATGGTTACCGTGGTGATGAACAAAAGTGATAAAAAAGTGACCTACAATCTTTTTATAGATATGAACAAAACCGTTGTTGAGATTCCAGCCCATGGCATTCAGACATTGGTTTATTAAAATTGATTAATATGAAAAAAATAATTTTACTTCTACTTATAACCTCTTCCCTATCCTCTTTCGGACAAGGTTTTCTACATCGCGACGGACAAAATATCGTCGATGGAAACGGGCAAAATGTCATCTTGAGAGGACTCGGACTTGGCGGATGGATGGTTCAGGAAGGCTATATGTTGCAAACCGATGCATTTGCCGGACCTCAACATAAAATAAAGGAAAAAATCACACAGCTGATTGGCGAAACCAATACTGCGGAATTTTATCAGGCCTATCGCGACAACGGCATCACTAAAAGGGATATCGATTCGCTTGCCGCTTGGGGGTTTAATTCTGTAAGGTTGCCAATGCACTATAATTTATACACCTTGCCTATCGAACAAGAACCTGTTGCAGGGCAAAACACTTGGCTTGACGAAGGTTTCGAAATGACCGATAATTTACTGGCTTGGTGTGCCGAAAATAATCTTTACCTGATTTTAGATTTGCATGCCGCTCCAGGCGGACAAGGGAAAGACGCCAACATTTCGGATTATGACAGCACAAAACCATCGCTTTGGGAAAGTGTCGATAATCGAAATAAAACGATTGCCTTGTGGCGAAAATTAGCCGACCGATACAAAGACAGTCCGTGGATTGGAGCTTATGACTTGATTAATGAACCAAACTGGAATTTCACGGGAACCAATCAAAATGGCTGTGACGAACAAAACAACGGTCCTTTGAGGGCCTTGCAACTTGCCATAACACAAGCCATCCGAGAAGTCGATAATAACCACTTGATTTTTATCGAAGGAAATTGCTGGGGAAATAATTACAATGGAATGTTTCCGCTTTGGGACGACAACTTGGCCTTGAGCTTCCATAAATATTGGAACTACAATACGACAGCTTCTATCCAAGGAATTTTGAATTTGAGAACCCAACACAATGTCCCGATTTGGTTGGGAGAAAGTGGCGAAAACTCAAATGTTTGGTTTGCCGAAGCAATTTCGCTTGTTGAATCACACAACATCGGATGGGCTTTTTGGCCAATGAAAAAAATTGAAAGTATTGCCGGAGTTACAGCCGTTACCAAAACTGCCGATTATCAAACACTTTTGAATTATTGGCAAAATGGCGGTACACAACCTACCGTAGCTTTTGCGAAAGCAGCCTTGATGCAGATTGCCGAAAATTATAAAATGCAAAATGTAACCGTAAAATATGATGTGATCGATGCTATGTTCCGCCAAGTGCAATCAAACGAAACATTACCCTATAAAAATCATGTTCTACCAGGAAAAGTATATGCTGTAAATTATGATTTAGGTCGAATCAATCATGCCTATTACGACACTGATTTTGTGAATTACAGAACCGACACCGGAACCTATGATGCTTGGAACAAAGGTTGGACGATGCGAAATGACGGCGTTGATATTCAAACTTGCAATGACACCCAAACCAATGGTTTCCAAGTAGGATTTATCGAACCAAAAGAATGGTTGCAATACACCATCGATGTAAATGCTGAAACGTCCTATGATGTTGACATTCGCTACGCAAGTCCTTCTGCTGTTGCAAAATTATATCTGGCCGATGCCAACGGTCAAATTTCCGAAACCATCACGCTTCCTTCAACTGGAGGTTATGAAACTTGGGGAACCGCCACTTTAACTGATGTTTTATTAAACCAAGGAACCAATAAAGTCAAGATTTATTTCGAAGTAGGGAATTTCAACCTCAACTTTATCGAATTTAAAAACCCAACTCCTTCGGCTCAAGCCGATATGAAAGTGGTGGAAGCTTCGACTTCTATTTTAGGCGAAAAAGTGAATCTTACTTTCAACAAAAATTTACAAACAGGAATTGATTTTTCGGCCAGTAATTTACAGCTTTTTGTAAATGGAACCCAACAAACCATCAGTTCGGTTGCTATAAATCCTGAAAATCCAAGAGCGATTGTACTTCAACCTGCAACTGCCATCAATGCTTCGGATGTGGTGACACTTTCTTATAATGGAACCAATATTTTAGCAAATGATGCCACTTCACAACCTGTTTTCACCAATAAACCGGTAAAAAACAACGTGGGAAATATTTTAGGAATCTCTGGAAAAATTGAAGCCGAGGATTTCTATCACAATCAAGGAATGACACTAGAAACCACCTCCGATATTGGAGGTGGTTCTGCTTTAGGCTATACCGACAGTGGCGATTATCTGGATTTTTTGGTCAACATTGCCGAAGATGGAAACTATAGGGTTGAATACAGAACTTCTGGACAGAATGCTACTGGAAAAATTAATTTGCAATTGATTGGAGCTGCCACAACAACCTATCAAACCGTAACTTTTAATCCAACTGGATCTTGGACCACTTGGGCAACAACAGTTTCAAATGCCACACTTCCGGCAGGACGATATATGCTTAGGATAAACGTTATCGATCCCGGTTTCAACTTGAATTGGATCCGCTTTTCGCTTATGCAACCCGATGACGACAATGATGGCGTTCCCAATACCGATGATGATTGCCCAAACACCCCCGTTGGAGATGTGGTAGATTTTAACGGCTGTACGATTTTTAGTCTGGCTTATGATAATTTCACCATCAAAAGCAAAAGCGAAACCTGCAAAGATTCCAATAACGGAAGCATAGAAATCACGGCAAATGCAAATCATCCGTATGTTGCTGCAATTTCTGGAAACGGAATCAACCAGACCAATTCGTTTACACAAAACACCACTTTTAGCAATTTAGGCGGTGGAAATTATAATGTATGCATTACAATTCCAACACTGTCCAACTTTCAGAATTGTTTCGAAATCGCGATTCAAGAACCCGCAGATTTGGCAGTAATGGCAAGAGTTTCAAACGAAGAAAACAGCGTTACTTTAGATTTGAGCGGTGGAAACTTATACAGAATCAAACACAACGACCAGCTTTTTATAACCGATGAAAACAGTTTTATAATCAACCTGCAAGCTGGAGAAAATGCTGTTTCTGTTGAAACCGACAAGCCTTGCCAAGGAACTTATCAGGAGAAATTTTTGATGGAAGATAAGATTTTTGCCCATCCAAATCCTGTGAAAGATCATTTTCTCTTCATAAATGTTCCTGCCAAAAAAGACGAAACCGTTTTTATCCAAGTCTATTCAATGATGGGAAAATTGGTGATCAACAAGCAATTTCAATCCGATGGAAGTGCTTTTTCTATCGATATGGGTTCGCTTTCAACTGGAACTTATGCTTTAAAAGTAGTTTCAAATACTTCGATGTATAACACTAAAATCATCAAACAATGAGAATCATCTTAAAAACATTTGCCCTTCTAACACTCACTTTAAGTATTGGATGTGGTTCTTCTGAAGACAATGGGGGTTCCGGTGGAGAAAATCCAAATAAGGCAGTTTTATTATTTCCGTTGAATAATTCAGAATGCACAACTGGAAGCGAAGTTTCGACCACACAAAGCAGCGTCACCTTTGAATGGAATGCGGCTCAAAATGCCACCCTCTATTATGTTTATGTAAAAAACCTGAACACGCAAACCCAATTGCAATTCAATGCCGAAAGCAATACTTCGATGGAAATCAACCTTCTAAAAGGAACGCCTTTTTCGTGGTATGTTGTAGCAAAAGCGGCAAACGGAACTTTGGCGGAAAGCGAAAAATGGAAATTCTATAATGCCGGAGATGCAGTTGAAAATTATATTCCGTTTCCTGTTGATTTGGTTGCACCAATAATGAGCAGTAGTGTTCAAGGTCCAGCTGTTGATTTGGAATGGTCGGGAAATGATATTGATAATGATATTGTAAATTATAAAGTCTATTTTGGAACAAATCCAAATCCTACAACATTGATTGGAACTGTAACCGAAGAACGATTAAATCAGGTAAATACAACTTCAAACACGAACTATTATTGGAAAGTGGTTACAACCGATGAAGCCGGAAATTACTCAACTTCAACTATTTTTCAATTTAAAACTTTTTAAATAGAAATTTAGCTTCATTGTTTTTTGTGAAAAAGCTCCGCTAGCGATAGTGGAGCTATTTTTTTTTATGGTTATTATAAACAAAAAGACCCTCAATGAAGAGGGTCTTTTCGAAAAAGCAAACTATTTATTTTATGATAATTTTGCTAACAAGTCCTTCGGATGTTTTTACAAAATAAAGACCTGTTGACAGTTTTGAAGTATCGATGGTTTGAGCATTTTTAGCTTCAAGAATCAATTTTCCTGTGTTATCAAACAACTGTATATCAGCAGTTCTGTTAAAGTAAACCATTCCTCTATCCGATGGATTCGGGAAAACTACAAACGTTTTTGGATCAGTGTTAACGTGATCTGGAGTAGAAAGCGTTGTTGCATCTACTTCAAAAATTGTAATGGTTCCGCTGATTTCGTTTGAAACCAAAATATAACCTGTTGATGTTGGACTATCAGTCGGTTCGATGTAAATCACTCCTTCGGCACCGTTGTCTCCTCCATAAGCAGAAGTAGTTCTTGTGTTTTTGTAATCAACGAAAGTTGGATTGTTTGGATCTGTAATATTATACACCATCACACCTCCAATTCGTTCCAAACCAATAAAAGCAAAAGTTTGATCGGCAATTGTAGCAACCGTTACACCTTCTGGTTCTGGACCTTTTGCACGGCTTCTCACTTTTGCAGTATTGCTTTCGTGATCGGCATTAAAGATAGTTGGATAATTGGCGGCAGTATAGCGTTCAAAATCATCTCCACTGTCGTAAACAATTTCTTTAGTTGCCGTATTGAAAATAGAGAACGAACGTGATCCTACACAGTTGATTTCTTCAAATTGAGCATCTCCATCCAAGTTTCCGTTTAAATTACTAACTCTAAAACGACCCAAGTTATGCGATTGTTTCAACATTGCCGCATTTGGAAAATTTGTTTCATCCAACTGGTAAGAAGCTGCACCAACAGTTGTTCTTTCTTCAAAACCGCTGTATTCTTTTTCGTCACCTTCATTGGCTGTAACCAAATAAGTAACACCACCAACGGTATAGCTTGACATTGCATCTGGAAGATAGAATGCCTTCACTGGCCAGTTTGCAATTAATATTTCGTTATTATTATCTGAAGCATCAAAACCATTTCCTGGCAAGCTCATATCTTTTGTTCCCAAAGCCCAAACACTTGTGTAAGTGTTGTTGCTCAAATTGATTTCGGCAATGGCATTATTTTCCTGCAAAGAAACCCAAGCTGTTTGGCTATCAGAACTAAAAGTAATGTATTCTGGTTCAAAATCTTGAGATAATGTGCTGGTCAATTTTAATTTTCTAACACCCGAAGCAATCAAGGCAGCTTCTTGCGAGTTGAATTGTGTGAACAACATTGTCGTCACGTTAGCCTGTGTTAATGCTGGAATTCCGCCTGAAATATCGATCACACTAACTGAACCTTCTGGATCGATAGAGTAATTGGCGTTTGGTTGTCCTTCATTTGCAGTTAAAACTTTAGTTCCGTCTGGAGTAAAAGTGATCATATCTGGCAAGGCACCAACGGTTACTTGTTTTTGGAATACACCATTTGTATCAAAAAACACTACCGAACCATCAAGAGCCTCATCAGCATTTGGCGAAGCAACAGCTACAATTCCGTTTTTCACGGCTACACTAGTCAGACCACCATAAGGATTCATGCTAATTGATGTAATCAAAGTTGGTTCAGTTGGATTGCTAAAGTCGATAATATCCAAGAAATTGGCGATAGCACTTGTAGCAAACAAACGTTGGCTGATTGGATCGTGAGCTACGATTTCGCAAGTACTGGAATTGTTTCCAGATGGATCAAAACTTCCGATGTAGTTCAACTCGATTTGTTGAGAAGGAACTGGGGCTACATTATCATTATCTATAATATAAACCGTTGCAAAAGAATCTCCATTTATGGTCAAGCCAACAGGATTTTCTAAACTCAATACGAAATATTCTGCTTGTTGTTCTACTAAATTGTCATCAATAATTGGAATAGTTATGGTTTGTGTCAACGAACTTGCTCCTGTGAAATTCAATGTTTGAGTTGTCAAGGTAAAGTCATTGGCGTCAGCCGTACTAAATGGAGCTCCTTTAACTACTAAATCTACAGAAGCAACAGCGGGACTGTCTAAATTGATGATGAAGCTCAAAGTGCCTGCATTCTCATTTACTTTTACAAAATTCGAAGCAAGACTCACGCTTGTATTGAAACCGAATGCGAACGTAAACGGACAAGACATTGGAGCATTGTTCACGTTTTGAACATTATCTACAACTAAAGTATAATTTGTTGCAGGCATAAATGGACTTCCGTAAGTCAAAGTAACCTTGTTATCTGCAACTACAGCCGAAGTTAAATTAGCAATACCTGTATAGTTCGCCAATGTTTCAGCCGAAACTGCATTTACATTTTGATTGAATGTTACCTCAATTGTAGTGTTGTTGATTACAACTGCATTCAAAACTTGAATCGTACTTGGGAAATTCCAAGTTGGCCAAATTTGAGCGGGAGTACCGCCATCAACAGCTACCCAATTCGCAGGGTTCAAAATAGCTGTTTTCAATGTTTCTGGTGTTCCAGATTGTGTTCCGTTATAGAAAGCGTTAACAGCGTTTCCAGCAACATTTCCAGAAGCTGTGCTTGTATTTAAAGCCGTTGAACCATCGGTTAAACCAGCAGGAATCATTGAGATACTTCCGCTACAAGTTGTGTTAGCCTCAACCCATCCGTTAGAACTTAAAGCCGTAATATAATTTGGAGCAGCAGCTGTTCCTGTATATACAATTACCTGATCACCTCCAGAACTTAATCCGAAACCAGAACCTGTAACCGTTCCTTTGTTGGCAATCAATGCCGATGTTTGAATCGTGATTACAGATCCTGCAGGAACACATTCGTTAGCTCCTAGAGTCCATACAATTCCGTTTGCACATTGTGGTTGAGCGTTTGTAGTGTATTTTGAATCCGTTAAATTGATAAAAGTTCCTGGCTCGATATCGACCATAGTCAACAAAGCAACCTCATCTTCGGTAGCAGTAGCATTCATTCTATAACCAACAAAAACTAAATCTCCAGCTTGAAATTGCGTTTGAACCGCAATAGTTGTAAACGTAGTAGAAGCTGAAACCGTTACGGCATTATTACTAAAATCTTCAACAGTATTCGGCAACAACGTCACATAATATTGTTGATTATTCATTAAAGCAACTGTTGGGATTATAGTGATTGCATTGTTTTCGAATGTAGTTGTGAAAGGTACTAAAGCACCAGTAGCATCGTTCAAACGCAATTCTACTAAGGCAGCAGCATTTGTATTAGTTATTGCCTCATCATTTGCCAAACGTACGTTTTCATTAAATGAAACAGTAGGATTAGCAGTTATGGCAATGTTTGTAGCATTATTTGCTGGAGCAAATGTTACAACTGGAGCAATTGAATCTCCTCCACCAATTGAAGTTCCATCAACAGAAAAATTATCAAAACGGTTGTTACCAACAGCTCCGCCTTCGGTTCCTTGTTGGAAAGCAACTCTCAATTTAAAGTTTGGATTGTTGTTAGCTCCTATAATATTAGAAAAATCTAAAGTTTCCAAAACTGGATTTCCGCTTATTGGGAGAATTGTAGTGAATGGAACATAAGTTGTCCCGTCAATACTATAAGACCAAAGTTGCTCACCAGCTCCAGAACCTGATCGACGAGTGGCAAATTTCACAATTATATTCTCAAAACCTGTTGTTGGCAAGTCAAATTGCAACTGACCTCCAATTGGATCATTGAAACGCAAGTGAGTTCCGGCAACAGCTCCGTTTCTAGCGTTTAGATTATCTACATCAAATCCTTGACCTGTTCCACCGGCAGCATCTATAGCACTGATTCCACCTGCAATTGCAGTAATTCCAGCACCTGTAACAAATGTTTCCGAAGGTGTTGTAATAGTTGCAACTGATGAATTGTTATTAAAATTCCAATAATGAATCAAAACTGGAACTGAAACTACATTTCCTTCCAATGTAAAATTATCAAAACGATTGTTTCCAACAGTTCCACCTTCTGTTCCTTGTTGGAAAGCAACTCTCAATTTAAAGTTTGGATTGTTGTTAGCTCCTGTAACATTTGAAAAATCTAAAGTTTCCAAAACTGGATTTCCGCTTATTGGGAGAATGGTAGAAAAAGGAACATAAGTTGTCCCATCAATACTATATGACCAAAGTTGTTCACCAGCTCCAGAACCTGAACGGCGAGTAGCAAACTTTACGATAACATTCTCAAAACCCGTAGTTGGCAAGTCAAACTGCAGTTGACCTCCAATTGGATCGTTAAAACGCAAATGCGTTCCTGAAACATCATTGTTTCTAGCATTAAGATTGTCAACATTAAAATTTTGACCTGTACCTCCAGCCGCATCAATAGCACTGATTCCACCTGCAATTGCAGTAATTCCAGCACCTGTCACAAAAGTTTGCGAAGGTGTTGTTAGTGTTTCAACTGTAGCGTTGTCGTTGAAATTCCAGTAATGAACTAGTGATTGTCCCCAAGAACTGGTTTGCATCACTACCATCAATAGGAATAAAAAACCTTTGATTTTGTAGTTTTTAAACATTGTTTTAAGTTTAGATTAATTTGCCACAAAATTCAACACTACTTGTTAGAGGTGTTTTATCTAAATAATAAGGAATGTTTAAATGGTTTTTGGTGTATGTTTCGAAAAGGTTATGGGGTAATGTTGTGGAGATTATTTGTTAACACACGAGGAACATACCCCGGACTTGGTTTCTTAATTTTTCAAAGCCACAGATTTTGGACTTGATCCCATTTAAAACTTAAATTTATTCCAAAAAAAAAACTCCAACATTTCTGTTGAAGTTTTGTGGGCGATGAGGGGTTCGAACCCCCGACCCCCTCGGTGTAAACGAGGTGCTCTGAACCAGCTGAGCTAATCGCCCTATTTCTGCAACTTGGTTTCCCTTATTGCGTGTGCAAATATAAGCCTCTTTTATTGATTTGCAAACAAAACTTTAAAAAATTACAAAATTTCTGCAACTACAAACGTACTTCCGCCAACATAGATAAAATCAGCTTTCGATGCCGTTTTTAAAGCCTGCCGATAAGCTTCTGGAATTGAAGGATATACTTTTCCTATCAAATCAAATTCTTTTGCTTTTGCTTGTAAACTTACAGCATCCATTCCGCGAGGAATATTGGGTCTTGAGAAATAATAGCGGGCATTTTTTGGAAACAGAGGCAATATTTCTTCCAAATCCTTGTCGTTTACAACGCCTAAAACAAAATGTAGCTCATCGAAATTTTCATTTTGAACCTGATGAAGCACAATTTCCAATCCATGCTTGTTGTGAGCCGTATCGCAGATTACTTTTGGTTCGGTATGAATTTGTTGCCATCGTCCTTGAATTCCAGTATTCAAAACTACATTCAAAAAACCATTCTTTATATTTTCTTCAGAAATTTTGAACTCCTTTTGATCTTGCAACACTTTTATCGTCTGCAAAACTGTTTTTTTGTTGTGCCTCTGATAATCGCCAATTAAAACTGAAGGATGAGTTTCCTCAATCAAATCGGAGGCAAAATATAATTTTGAACTTAATTCGCTGGCTTTCGCCGAAAAAACGCTTTTGGTTTCCTTGACATATTCCCCAATTACAACGGGAACATTTGGTTTGATAATTCCTGCTTTTTCGTAGGCAATCAATTCTAACGTATTTCCTAAGAACTGAATATGGTCAAGTCCGATATTTGTAATAACAGAAACCGAAGGCGTGATGATGTTGGTAGAGTCAAGCCTTCCCCCCATTCCAACTTCAATAATGGCAATGTCGATGTTTTGTTTGCTGAAATAATCGAAAGCCAGTCCAACCGTCATTTCAAAAAAACTCAACTGATTGGCTTCAAAGAAGGATTTGTTTTCGGCAATAAAATCACATACAAATTCCTGTGAAATATCTTCTCCGTCGATTTTGATTCGTTCCCTGAAATCTTTTAAATGTGGAGAAGTGTATAAACCAACTTTATAACCTGCTTCCTGCAAAACCGAAGCCAACAAATGCGAAGTAGATCCCTTTCCATTTGTTCCGGCAACGTGAATGGTTTTGATGTTTCGCTCCGGATTTTTAAGATAATCCGCCAGTAAAATTGTGTTGGTGAGGTCCTTTTTATAAGCCGATGCACCTTGCTGTTGGTACATTGGCAATTGGGCAAACATCCAATCTAAAGTTTCCTGATAGTTCATCGAAGCTAATTATTCTCCTAATTTAAAGTTGACCACGATAAATCCTATTTGGGTTTCAGGAGCATCCGGATCTGGTTGCCATTTGTATTTTTTTGCAGTTGCAATAGCTGGTTCTACTAAACACTTACTGGTGTTGGTTGTTCCTTGTGTATATTTTGCAGCAATAACATTTCCGCTTCTGTTTACCGTTATTTGCACCACAACAGTTCCCGATTCGTCACATTTTTGTACTTCTTTTCCGCTACTGCTTAATTTTCTTCCGTTCAATCCCCAGCCTCCTCCACCTTTTCCGTTTCCGTAGAAGTTATTGGAATATTTGTCGCCATTCCGATCGCCTTTGTCGCCTGGAACACCGTCGTTGCCATGTCCTCCTTCTACTCCATCAGATTTTGGCCCGTTAAGCAAACTAGAAAGTGCATCGGTACTTGCCTTATTTGGTTTTGGAGATTCGGCAGCTTTTGGCTTGACCTCGGTTCCTGTTTTTGCAGTATTGGTTTCCGATGATTTGATTACCGGAGCTGCTGTATTGGTTTGTGTCGTAATATTTTGTGCCGCCGATTTTGCCGTTTCAGTAGCTGCCGGTTGTGGAGATGTTTTAATGGGTTCCATTGGTTGCACATCGCCTTGACCAACATCCGAAGTTCCGAAATTGATGGCAATCTCACCACCTTCAAAAACTGCCGGAATATTTGGGTCATCTTTCATAACATATAAAAAAAACCAAATGAAAAGCAACACAAAAATAGCTGTGGTGATTCCGAAGGAACGTTTTTGATATTTTGTTTCTAATAGTACCATATTTATTTTGGCGCTACAGCCAATACAATTTTAAACTTATTTCGATAGGCAATATCCATTACTTTTACAGCATTTTCAATCGGAACACCTTTGGCAACATTCAACACCACGTTTGGTTCTTTTTGATCAGCCAACAAAGTTTTCAATGCATTTTCCAATTCTTCTTCTGGATATTGCTGCTTGTCTATATAATAATTCAATTTTTCATCTACACTAACGGCAACCGTTTCTACTTCATCGGCTTTTCCGTCAGAGTTTGGCAACACTAAATCCAAAGCGTTTGTCGTGGTCATGGTTGTCACTGCTATCATAAAGAAAATCAGCAACAAGAAAACAATATCCGTCATAGACGACATATTGAATTCGGCATTAATTCTATTTCTTCCTCGTAAATTCATAATTATACTGGATCGTTTAATACATCTAGGAAATCTACCACACTCACTTCCATCATGTTGACTACTTTATCAGTGATACTCACCAAGTGGTTGTAACCAACATATGCAATAATTCCAACAACTAGCCCGACAACAGTTGTCATCATCGCGGTATAGATACCTTCGGCCAAAACACTCATTTCTATTTTATTGGAGGCACTTGCCGCCATTTCGTGGAACGCCATTACCATCCCAACAACCGTTCCAAGGAAACCTGTCATTGGTCCTGCTCCAGAAATCGTAGCCAACAAGCTTACGTTTTTCTCCAATTTATAAACCTCTAATTTACCAGCGTTTTCAATCGCAATATTAATGTCATTCAGCGGTTTTCCGATACGGGAAAGTCCTTTCTCGATAAGTCGTGCTACTGGCGAATTTGTTGAAACACAAAGCATTCGGGCATTTTCCAGTTTTCCTTGTTGCAGATACATCTTGATTTGGGTCATAAATGTCTGATCCATTTTAGAAGCCGCCTTAATGGCCATTAAACGTTCAAAATATAAATAAATGGCAAAAAACATCATGATGAAAATAACCGTCATAATGGTGGTTCCAACAGGACCTCCACTAAAAATGATGCTCATTAATGTAATTTCTTTATCTGATGCAACATCTTCCGCTATTTGTGTTGCCGCCTGGCTTAATGTATCGGCCTGAAGTAGTAAACTCATAATTGTTTTTTATTTATAAATGTAACGCTAAAATGATTTAAAAATTGTTGCGTAAATATATCCTTAATTTGACTTAAAACAAAAATTCCTTTATCAAATAAAGGAATTTTAATTTATATAAAGAAAATATGATCTTAAACCAATTGTTTCAAAGCAATTTCG
Source organism: Flavobacterium arsenatis (assembly GCF_031456785.1). NCBI lineage: Bacteria > Pseudomonadati > Bacteroidota > Flavobacteriia > Flavobacteriales > Flavobacteriaceae > Flavobacterium > Flavobacterium arsenatis. The sequence goes on along the minus strand of NZ_JAVDVI010000003.1, from coordinate 13,017 downwards.
AAAGCTGTTGCACTGATATTCGTTTTAGAATTGTTGATGGCATGTGCTTTGACAATTGCATTTCTGATGATATCAGAAGTATCGTTGAAGATAGATTCATCCGTCATTTGCACTTTTTTCTCCATGAAATAGGCAAAAACACGGGCCATTCCGCAGTTTGATATAAAATCTGGAATAAGGCTGACTTTGCTGTCGATGTTTTCCATGATTGGTCCGAAGAAGATGGCTTTGTCTGCGAAAGGCACGTTTGCTCCACACGAAATCACTTCTAATCCTGAAGCAATCATGCTATCTACTTGGTCTTGGGTAACCAATCTTGAAGCTGCACAAGGCGTGAAAATTTCAGCACCGATGGTCCAAATTTTCGAGTTGATTTCTTCAAATGGAATCATGTTTTCGGCAACCAGTTTGTTTCCGTCTTTGTTTAGGAATAAAGTTCTGATTTCTTCGAAAGAAAAACCTTCTTCCTTAATCAGACCACCATCACGGTCGATGATTCCCACAACTTTCGCACCCATATCGGCAAGGTAGAAAGCGGCGGCAGAACCTACGTTTCCGAATCCTTGAACGATTGCTTTTTTTCCTTTAACAGAACCCCCATAAATATCATAGAAATGACGAACGGCTTGAGCCACACCATATCCTGTGATCATATCGGCAACAGTATATTTTTTAGCAACATCAGGAGAGAATGATGGATTTTCAATCACCTTCACCACACCTTGACGCAATTGTCCGATGCGGTTGATTTTATCAGCTTCGGTTGGTTTGAAATGTCCGTTGAAAACGCCTTCTTGTGGATGCCAAACACCACATTCCTCGGTCATTGGAATTACTTCGTGGATTTCGTCAACATTCAAATCGCCACCTGTACCATAATAGCTTTTCAATAAGGGAGAAACGGCTTTGTACCAACGTTGCAACACTCCTTTTTTACGAGGATCGTTCGGATCGAAGTTGATTCCAGATTTTGCTCCACCGATTGCAGGACCTGAAACTGAGAACTTTACTTCCATTGTTTTGGCAAGCGAAAGCACTTCGTTCATATCCAAACCTTTTCTCATTCTGGTCCCTCCACCTGCAGCACCGCCTCTAAGTGAGTTGATGACTGTCCACCCTTCGGCTTCGGTTTCGGCATCTTTCCAATTGAATACTATTTCTGGCTCTTTATTTTCAAATTTATGTAATAAATCTTTCATTATGTTGCGATATGTTTAGTTTTTGCAAATATAAAAAATAGGTTGATGAGAATTTGGTATTTTTTGTGATTTTTTGGAATGAACACAGACCATTCAAAATTTGAAGTAATTTTCACATTATATGTTCTAGCTTCTTCTCTAAGAAATAGAGGTTTCACATAAAATGTTATGGCTTCTTCTTCCTATGGAGCTTTCTCTCTTGCGGTTTGGTCTTTTCTATAAACGGGTCATTCCTACGGAACTTTTTTTTTCGAGTTCTACATTTATTTTAGAAACACTTGTCATCATACTCTTTTACCAAAACCATCAACAGCTCTAATTCCTTACTTTCTGGTGAATTAGGTTTGGCATGGAAAATTTCCATCAATCTGAGTGACGCTTTATTATAATCTTCTTCGGTTTTTAGTACTTTCCAATTCATATTTTCTACATTTTAAAATATTATTCCACTCGAATGATCACACTTAGCCCCAGTCACACTACTCAAAACATTAATTTCATTCCTTAATTTTAAAACACCTAACAAAGCAAAAATCAAAGCTTCCTTAAACTCCAAAATCTTACTTTCGGGAATGATGATTTGCATTTCGGGTAAATGAAATTGGATTCGGTTGATGAGGAATTTATTGTAGGCTCCTCCACCAGTGATAAACAACTTTCCTTCTTTTACCTTGAGTGCCAAACCAATTTGAAAGGCAATATGTTCGGTAAACGTGTGCATCTTGTCTTCTATCGGAATTTCAAAAATTTCGATTAACGGGAGAATTGTTTCTTTTACAAATTCGAAACCCAATGATTTTGGATATTTTTTTTGATAAAAATCGAGTGCATTCAGTTGATTGTATAAATCAGAATTCAGATTTCCCGACTTGGAAATTTTTCCTTCATCATCATAATCAAAACCTAATTGATTTGCATAGAAATTCAAAACGGTGTTTACCGGAGAGATATCGAAAGCAATTCGGGTCCTGTTCTCTTCGAAAGAAACATTGGAAAAACCACCAAGATTCAGGCAATAATCATATTCTAAAAATAAAATTCGGTCACCAATTGGTACCAAAGGAGCTCCTTGTCCACCCAATTTTACATCCTGAAGACGGAAATCACAAACTACTTTTTGGTTGACAATTGTAGCAATTTCGGGAAGATTGCCAATTTGCAACGTAAAACCGTTTTGTGGTTGATGCAATATCGTATGACCGTGGGAACAAACGGCATCAAGGTTTTCGATTTTATGTTTGGTAATGAAATCTGAAATTATGCTTCCTAATAATAAGGTATAATCGGCGTTTAGTTTTTCAAGCTGGTCTTGCGAGAAGTTGGTGGCAGTCTTGAGTGTATCGACCCAATTTTGTGAATAGGGAATTGTTTCGCATTCCAGAATCTTGAATTGCCACTTGTTTTGGACAATGGAAAACTGGATATGAGCCAAATCGACACCGTCGAGGGAAGTTCCCGACATTACTCCTATTGTATTGTAAACATTTTTTATCATTTGCGAAAATTACGAAATCGTTTGAAATTAGAACAAATTATTATACTTTTGGCACATCTGAATTTGTATTTGAAAAACTTTTTGTGGAAATCGTTTTTTACAGACTTTTACAAAAGTACAAATCAGATTGTTTTATAGCCCTGATGGTAGTGGAAATCCTTTTTAAGACCAAGCCATTCGCTTCTAACAAAAAAATTAATTATCAAAATTATAGTATTTATATGGATTTCAATCTAACCGAAGAGCAATTAATGATTCAACAAGCCGCCAGGGATTTTGCACAAGCAGAACTTTTGCCGGGTGTAATTGAGAGAGATGAACATTCGAAATTTCCTACGGAGCAGGTCAAAATGATGGGCGAATTAGGATTTTTAGGGATGATGGTGGACCCAAAATATGGCGGTTCTGGATTGGACAGCGTTTCATATGTTTTGGCGATGACGGAAATTGCAAAAGTGGATGCTTCGGCAGCCGTGATCATGTCGGTGAACAATTCCTTGGTTTGTGCAGGAATGGAAAAATACTGCAACGAGGAACAAAAGATGAAATATCTGGTGCCGTTGGCAAAAGGAGAAGTGATTGGTGCGTTTTGTTTAAGCGAGCCGGAAGCTGGTAGCGATGCGACTTCGCAAAAGACGACTGCTATTGACAAAGGTGACCATTATTTATTGAACGGTACGAAAAACTGGATTACGAATGGAGCAACTGCATCAACCTATTTGGTGATTGCACAAACCGATGTGGAGAAAAAACACAAAGGAATCAATGCTTTCATTGTTGAAAAAGGTTGGGCTGGTTTTGAGATTGGTCCGAAGGAAAAGAAAATGGGAATCAGAGGTTCTGACACACATTCCTTGATGTTTACCGATGTGAAAATTCCGAAAGAAAATAGAATTGGCGAAGATGGATTTGGTTTTGCTTTTGCGATGAACGTTTTGAACGGTGGAAGAATCGGGATTGCTTCTCAAGCTTTGGGAATTGCAACTGGAGCTTATGAAATTGCCTTAAAATATTCGCACGACAGGAAAGCTTTTGGTAGAGAAATTTTCAGCCATCAAGCGATTGCTTTTAAATTGGCCGATATGTATGTGAAGGTTACGGCTGCGAAGTTATTGGTGATGAAAGCGGCATGCGAAAAAGATGAAGGCAAGGATATTGCACATTCTGGAGCGATGGCTAAATTATATGCTTCTGAAATTGCTCTGGAAGTAGCGAATGAAGCCGTACAGATTCACGGTGGAAACGGCTATGTTGCCGAATACCATGTAGAACGAATGATGCGTGATTCTAAAATTACACAGATTTATGAAGGAACTTCGGAGATTCAAAGAATTGTAATTTCAAGAGGATTGGTTTCGTAGATTGACATAAAAACAGCGGAAGGCTTGAAGAAATTCAGGCCTTTTTTATTTTAAAACGGCAAGGAATTAGTGTTTTTATTTATAATAATTTATTTTTTAAACGATGTTTTTAGAGAAACTTTATTCTCTAAATTTACGTACGTAAAAATAAAAAATGCTGATCCCATCGATCCATAACAGTTTGAACGAATTGGTTGAATTACTCGATCAATTATCAGACAGCCAATATACCCAAAAGTGTTCTCACTTGAGCGACGCCACTATTGGAGAGCACACCCGCCACATCATTGAAATGTTCCAATGTCTGGAAAATTTTTATGAGGATGGATTGGTCAATTACGATAAAAGAAAACGTAATATTGTGATCCAGACCAGTACAGAATTTGCCATAAAAAGCATTGTTGACATCCAGAATAATTTGGACAAGGAAAACAAAAAAATCGAGTTGCAACAGATTATTGACGGCGAGGAAATTAGAATCGACAGCAACTACCACAGAGAATTACTTTATAATCTGGAGCATTGCATTCATCATCAGGCTTTGATTAAAGTTGCGATTTTGCAATGCGAAAACATCCAGATTGATGCCAACTTTGGCGTTGCACGTTCCACCATAGAATACAGAACTAAATGTGTACAGTAAGTTTCGTTCCTGCAAACGACAAAATAGTTATTACTTCCAACCGTGACGAAGCGGTTTTGAGAACGGCTTTACCGCCTGAAACCTATCTCATCAACAACAAAAAAATCACTTTCCCAAAAGATCCCAAAGCAGGTGGCACTTGGTTTGCCGTTGCCGAAAACGGAACTGTATTGGTGTTGTTGAATGGTGCCGATGAAAAACACAAACACCAACCACCATACAGCAGAAGCCGTGGGTTGATTGTGTTGGAACTCATAAGCAATGATTCACCCATTTTGCATTGGGATGCGATCGATTTGGATGGTGTGGAACCTTTTACTTTGGTTTTATACCAAGATTTGAAATTGCATCAATTACGTTGGAACGGAATTGCGAAAAAACGAGTTGATTTGGATGCTTCTAAAAATCACATCTGGTCGTCGTCTACTCTATATCCGAAGGAAATAAGGGAACAACGGGCGGAATGGTTTTTCCGTTTTATGGAAAATAACCAAAAAGTTTCAGAAGAAGAAATGTTTCATTTTCATCGTTACACCGAAAATTCGAATGCTGAAAATGGCTTGATTATCAATAGAAATGATACTTTGAAGACCTTGACGATTACCCAAACTGTTCTTCAAAATCAAGAAATTTTGATGAATCATTATGATTTGATTGATGGGAAGAGTTATGAATTAGAGATTACAAAGCTATAAACAAAAACCAACTTTAAAACATACATTACATAAATGGGATTTTTAAACAATTTATTCGGCAAAAAACACAAAGAACAAATCAGTACCTATGAAGATTTTTGGGATTGGTTCAAATCAAAGGAGCAGGATTTTTTTAACATTGTAAAAACAGGTCGAAATATTGAAGCTGGTTTTTTTAAACAACTTTCACCAAAGCTTGAAGAACTGCAAGAAGGCTTTTTCTATCTTACAGGAATGTATGATGACCAAACCGTTGAATTAATCTTTACTCCAGATGGAGCCTTAAAAAATGTTGTTTTTGTTGAAGAACTTGTAGCCTCAGCACCCATTATTCCGAACTGGAAGTTTACCGCATTAAAACAACCCGCACAAAACATAGATAACATTGCAATTGAAATGTCTGATTATAGTTTTAATAGCGAAAATTTATCTTTTTTTCCTGTCGAGCATAAAAATTATCCTGATGAAGTTGATATTACCATTGTATATGATGGTTATAAAGAAGAAGATAACGCGACCATTACCAATGGTGTTTATATTTTTCTTGACAATTATCTTGGAGAGCTCAATTTTTTAACTACTATTGACAACTTAGCTATCACTTCAAAAGAAGAAATCCAAAATGAATTAATTCACATTGCAAAATTAAAGGACTATCTCATTTGGAGAGAGAAGGAATTTGTTGAAAGATATAAAGGAACACGCTATAATACCGAAAATGATAGTTATGCCAGTTTGGAGGCAGAACTCCATAACGGACTTCCTTTGGTAGCTATTATCAACACTACTCTTTTAGAATGGGACAGTAAAGCTTCACATCCGTGGATTTTGAAAATTGAAATAAACTACGATGGCAAAAACAACAATGGAATGCCCGACAATGACACCTATCAAAGATTAAATGCTTTTGAAGATGAACTAATGCTTGACCTGAAAGACTCCGAAGGTTACTTAAATGTGGGAAGAGAAACAGCAAATAGCGAAAGGAATATTTATTTTGCCTGCAAAGATTATAGAAAGCCATCCAAAATACTGGCAGATTTAATAAAAAAACATATCGGTACATTGGACATCAGCTATGTAATTTATAAAGATAAATATTGGCAATCTTTTGAACGTTTCAGACCAAATTAATGGGCAATAAATCCAAAAATCCTAAATCTAAAATCCCAAATCCTCTTGAAATTATTCTTTCATAAACTGACACATTGGGAATACTGGCCGTTTTTGGTGGTGTATATTCCTGTGTATTTTCTTTGGGCTTTTTATGCTTTGAGAGCGAGGTCGATTTTCTTTTTCAATGCCTGTAATCCTACTATTAAAAATGGTGGTTTTATGATGGAATCCAAAAAGGAAATTTATGATTTGATTCCGCAGGAGTTTTATCCGAAAACGGAACTAATCAAAGAAGGTGCTTCTTATGAAAAAGTTCTGGATGTCATCCACGAAAGTGGAATTAAATTTCCGTTGATTGCAAAACCTGATATTGGATTGAGGGGTTCGGCTGTGAAAAAAATTGATACTTTGGATGAATTGAAATCTTACACTGAAAAAGCTGGTTTCGATTATCTTGTCCAGGATTTGATTCCCTATCCGAATGAAATTGGCGTTTTTTATGTTCGTTATCCTCCCGACACATCGGGAGAAAAAGAAGGCCGAATTACTGGAATTGTAGCCAAGGAATTTTTGATTGTTACTGGAAATGGATTTTCTACAATTGAAGAATTAATCAAAGAAAATCCGCGGTATGAATTGCAGTTGAAAGTCTTGAAAAAAGAATATGGCAAAAAACTTTCAACCATTCTCGCTCAAGGCGAAAAGATAAATCTGGTTCCGTATGGCAATCACGCTAGAGGAGCGAAATTTATTGATGGAACTGATTGGGTTACCCCAGAATTGAATGCGACATTAAATAAAATCTGTCTGCAAATTGATGGTTTTTATTTTGGAAGAATTGATTTGATGTATAATTCCTTGGAAGAATTGGAACGTGGCGAAAATTTCTCTATTGTAGAATTAAACGGAGCCGGAAGCGAGCCTACTCACATTTATGACCCGAAACATTCCATCTTTTTTGCCTGGAAGGAATTGTTTCGACACATCACCTATATGTTTGAAATAAGTGTTGAAAATCATAAAAGAGGATTTCCTTATTTGGAACACAAAGCTGGGATGAAAGAATACCGCATGCATTTGGAGCAAAGCAAAAAAATCGTAAATTTCTAAACGATGAAAGCTTTAAAAAACATATTTGTTGGTTTCTTGGTGAGTTTTATTGGCTCCATTCCGTTGGGCTATCTCAATATTATAGGCTTTGAAGTATATTCTAAAACAGGAATGAACAACCTCCTGCTCTATCTTTTGGGTGTCATTACCATCGAGGCGATTGTGATTTATTGTACTTTATTATTTGCCGATAAACTTTCGAGAAGTAAAAAGCTGATGAAATTTATCGACTTGTTTTCAATTATTTTTATGTTGATTCTGGCCTATATTTTTTATTCACAATCTAAATCGGAAGAGTCGAGCGAAAGTCAGCTTTCAGAATACCTCCAATATTCTGGCTATTTGATTGGCATTATTTTCAGTTGTTTGAATTTTATGCAGATTCCGTTTTGGCTGGGATGGAACGTATATGTCGTGAATGCGAAATACATAAGATTAGGAAAAAAACTGAATCTTGTTTATTTAGCTGGGACTTTGATTGGTAGTTTTTCTGGAATTTTTACCGTGGTTATGATTTTGAATAAGGTTACAGAAGGTACTAACCTGCTTTCAAAATATTTGCTTTCGCATATCATTCCGCTGTTTTTTGTTGGAATGGCTTTTTATCAGGCTTATAAATTTTACAAAAAATATTACTGATTATCTTTTCATTGCAAAATGCCCTTTGTGAATGGTGCCGTTTTCCCTTGTCACCACAAACCAATAATCGGTTGATGGAAGTAATTTTCCGTTATAAGTTCCGTCCCAACCTGGACCGTCTCCTTTTAATTTAATAATAAATTTTCCATATCGGTCGAAGATATCAATAGTCATATTGGGTTCCAAAGAAGCAAACTTGATGTTCCATGTATCATTATATCCGTCGCCATTTGGTGTAAAGAAATTTGGATAATTGAGTAAGGAAAATGTATCGTATATAGTTCCGCAACCGTGTATGTCTTTTACATAAACTATATAATTTCCGGGCAGCAACTGCGTAAAAGTATTTTCTACCTGATAATTTATGTCGTCCAAAGAATAGAGATAATCGCCACTTCCAGAAACCAACACCGTAATGGTATTGCTCGAAGATGTCCAATCTAGAGTACTTATGCTCACAAAACTTGCGATTCCAGAACCTGTAACAATAAATTCCTTTGAATTATCGCAGGTAAAATCTTGATATACATTTTTTACGGTAACACCATAAATTCCTGGTTGCGTAACGACAATAGATGGAGTTGTTTCGCCGGTTGTCCATTGATATGCATCAAAACCTGGATCTGCAGAAAGTGTCCGTGTATTTCCTTCACAAACAAAAACCGGAACTGTTGGTGTTAGAATGGGATTATTTCCAATAAATATCGGAAAGGATGTTGTGGCATAGCAAACATCCAACACTTTGTGCGTGACCCTTGCATAAATAGTTTGCGGGTTTGAAATGTTAGTATAGGCTTCGTCCAGGGGAGCATTGCCAGAATTTGCATCTTGTTGGTTGAGATGATAGGTCACATTATAATCATTTGGGTTTTGGTTGCCCAATATTTGAGGGTTTTGATTGGAGAGTATAAATACTCCAACTTGATTGGTATCATTTCGACAAACGAGCATACTTTCGGGTGTGTTCGCTCTTGCGAGAGGAACAAGATTTCCGACTTCGACTGTAATACCTTTTTCACTTCCACAAGCATCTGTTACTTCAAAACGATATACACCTGGGTTCAAATTAGTAAAAACATTATTATTACCATTATCAAATGCAAAAGGAGTTGTTATACTGTAAGAGAATGGCCCTACACCAACAACATCCAAAACAATATCCGACGGAGCTGAACCACCGGTACAATCAAGACTATAGGCACCGTTAATAATCAATTTATCAGAGATATTGAACGTTGCAAAAAATTCTAAACAATTGCTGTTTTCGTTTCCATTATTATAGGATTCGAATGTTTTTATAATTCTGAATTCTCCTGTAATGAAGAGATTGTACACCATGCTAAAATTTGCCAAAGGTATCGAATTGGAGGTATTAGGCAAGCTTCCTTCGGCATAGCTTATTCCTGTATAGGGATGTCCCCAAGTATTGGTGCCTGTGTGAAATTTTTGAAACCAATATTTCTGATTTGTAACCGTTGTATTGGAATCAAATACGCCTAAATTAAACGATCCACAATTCCGAAATAGTGAATATCCGTTTGGTGTGCTGGTGTAGCCAATAACATTTGACATAGTTTCCGATTCAAAACCACATTCGTCTATTCCTTTAAAAGTATAGGCTCCGGCAGGCAAATCGCTCATAAACAAATTACCTGAATCGGGATCAATATTAAAACTGATGTCCTGAGGCAAAGTTTGCATATAAGTCAATGGTGCTTGGATTATGGTTACCGATTCAAGTTTTCCATTTCCACTTGAAATTTTCACCGAACCACTCCCTGGATCACAATTTGGCAGTGTTTCGGCTATTATGCCTTTAATTTCAAATTCTGGAACAACGGATTGAATGGTATATTCATAACCGCAATCATCAATTAAAAATATTTCATAATCTCCAACTGGCAAATTGGCCAAGAGAATTCCATCTTCACCAACAAAAAAAGTTATATCTGAAGGTAAAGGCTCTGTGTAACTGGGTGGTGCTATTGTAATGACAGCATAAACAATTTTCCTGTCATCGGGTATTCCTACACTTATCAGACCTAGTTCGACTCCACATTTTCCGCTGGCTTTTGTTACAACTGGATCTAGCTCTTTTTCTTTTATCTCAAGTGAAAAGCTTTCTGTTCTTCCACAAAAATCTACTATTGACACAACATAATTTCCAAATGGAACAACATTTTCTTGGCTACCAAAATTAATATTGGGTTCATATATTGGACCTGGGTAAAGAGGGTTGTAAGTGGCTGGATCAAAGTCTTCTGGAGCTTCATCAAAATTTACAGTATAAGGTGGCATAAATCCAATAACCGAGAGTCCTAAATAATAGGTGGCACAAGGTGCATCTTTTGATAAAAGTCTTAAAGAGGGATTTGGATTAATAGCTGTTGTTAAGGAAAATTGCTTTCCACAACTATCCGTTATAAAAATGATAAGCTCGTAGGCCTGATTTCCAAATAAAGGAAATGGGTGAAGCAATTGTAGAACATCCGAGGGTCCTGAGGTTATATTCTCAGTAAATATCTGATTTGGCGAACCATCAGGAGGATCAATTGCATATACTATTGACAAAGGATAAATAATTTGTGTTCCGGGTGTTGACGTTATTACGGTACTCACTTGCACACTAGTACATGAATCATAAACAACTGGTAGCGTTCCAGGAGTAATCCCTAGACTATTCGCTGCCAAATGCATAGTAAATGTCTTTGACAATGCATCCTCACATTCATCAAAAACCCGTATGATATAGGTGCCAGATGGCAATCCTGGGAACTCATTCGAAGATTGTAATGGTACAATTACAGGTCCTGAAATTATTTCATAGGCAGAAGGATTCCCGCTTGTGATGTTAACGGATAGAGTTCCAGTTACATCACATTGAGTAAACGTTTCATAAGAAACATCAAAATCCAAATCAACAACTAAATCATCTATTACAATATCTTCTTGTTGAGAACTTGATGATCCGTTTAAAGTTTGAGTTGCAATAATTCTATAGTTTCCAGATTGCAAACTTCCAAATGTGTCCGAGGTTGTTTCTGCAACCGAATTTGAAAAATCAGGTGCCAAATAGAGCTGATAAATTAACTCCGATCCTGGGGTTGTATTGGAAACTGTCATTTGAACAGTGCCGTTTCCTGCACAAGTTTCAGCTGTTGAAACAACATCGAAATTAAAATCAGCCAATTGGGAATAGCCTATGGAAGTTACAAGAAAAAATAAAAGTAAAATTATTCTTTTTAGCATGATTGTGATATGAGATCATACTATTCTTAAATATCATTTTTAAAAATAATACATAGTTTAACTTAAAAACTATCTCAAATATACGACTAATATTCCTTTGAAAAGAAAGACAAAAAGTATTTAACAAAAATCCAAATCAATTTACTTTATTCTTTTCCTGTATCCATCTTGACATGTATTCTGTGCTTCTTAACGTGTGGTGTTGCAATAAGGCTCCCAGAAAATTTTGCTTTCTGTGATTAAACAACCCCTCTCTAACTTTTACAATATGTTCTATAAAATCATTTACAAATAATTCTCTCTTATATCGATTTATTATAATTTCAATTCCGTTTTTTCTAGCTTTTTCCCATAATTGCTTGTCATTATATAGAGCAACAGCTTTTTCAGCAAAAGTATTGGCGTCATCCGTAATATAACCATTCCAATCCAGATTACCATTCATACTTTCTGCCCCAATTGAAGTTGTAATACTAGGAGTTCCAAATTGCATAGCTTCTAATAATTTTCCTTTAATACCAGCACCAAAACGAATTGGTGCAAGAAATATTCTAGCTGTTTTAAAAACTTCTGAAGCATCTTTTGCTCTACCCTTAATTAGAAAACCTTCTTTATCACTATGTAATCGAAAAATTTTTTGGGATGGATAAGCTCCGTAAATCTCTAGACTTGCTTCAGGCATCATTTCTCTAATTAAGGGCCAAATTTCTTCTTTTAGATATTGGACTGTATTCCAATTGGGCTCGTGTAGAAAATTACCAATAAACATAAAATCTTTTCTTTCTTCGAAAACTTTCCAATTATTGACTTCATCATCATTTGAGTTTACAAAAATTGGCAAATAAAATAGCAAGCTATCATCAATTTTAAAAAAAGATTTTAAAATATCTTGCTCAAATTCTGAAATGACCAATGTAATATCACATCTTAAAACACTAGCAATTTCTCTTTTTGCAATATCTTCTTTAAGCAAGTCATCAAGTTCAAAAACCTTATTTTGCTTAAAAGCGTTCTGCCTTGAAATTCTTAAACTGTGCAAATCTTCAGTGTCCAAAATCCTTAAAGCGTCAGGGCAATTCAAAGCAACTCTCCATCCAAACTGCTCTTCAATCATAAAGCGATCAAACAAAACGATTTCAGGATTAATTTCTTTTAAGAACACATCAAAAGTATCCGAATTAAGTTCTATTCTTTGCACATCAGCTCCAATTGAGAGAAGATCTGCCATATAATCGCTATCCAGCGCCACCGAAGAAAAAGTTACTCTATGGCCTTGTTCCAAAAATAGTTCTATAAGTTGCACTATTCTCAAACCAGCAGCAGAAGACTTGGGTTCAGGCCAAACAAACCCAATAAACAAAATTTGTAATTTATTTTTCATGTTTCAAAAATAGTGTAAAATCCCCAACCTCTAAAAAACAAAAAACCCTTCATGTTTCCATGAAGGGTTCTCAAAAGAAAGGCGACGACATACTCTCCCACAATACTGCAGTACCATCTGCGCAGGCGG